>PMUE01000061.1 GCA_003167055.1 Vulcanimicrobiota bacterium
CGGTGTTGGTCCCGGTGCTGGTCAGTCCAAATGCGCCGGGAGTTTGGTTCATCACGCCGGTCACATCGGGTTGACCTTGGTCACGATACGCTTCGCGCGGATAGACGCGCTGTGCCACCGGTGTGGCGTTGAACGGCGAACGCGCATGACCCGTCACCGAACCGATGACGTGTAACGCGCCGGCCGACGGCGCAAGTGTGAGTTTGAGCGACTTTTGATCGTGGATCGAGAGGGATTCTGAACGCGTGCGAAAACCGCTGGCACTAACACGCAGAGCGTAGTTTCCCGGCGACGGGAACGGCAAGCGCGCGACACCACGAGCATCGGTCGTGCCAAATTCCGGCGGAGTCGTTCCGAGTTCGATCTTCGCTCCGCTGACCGGTTGCCGGTTTTGGTCGCTGACGGTTATGACCAGAGTCGTAGCCGCATTTGCGTAGCACGGAAACAGTACGACGACGAGAAGGGCGAGACCACACCGTATGAACACGAAGATTTTAGTGCGGCTTTTGCTGATCGTTACCTTTTTGATCAACGGCTCGCTTCCCGCGCAGGCGCAGACGGGCGGCACGGTTAGCGGTACGGTGCGCGATGCGGGCGGTCATCCGATTGCCGGCGCGGCCGTAACCCTTGCGCCGTCACGCGCGCCGGAAGTGCGAACCGACGCGCACGGTGGCTTCAGCATCGCCAACGTCCCGGCGGGAACGTACGACGTCTCAGTGCTCAAAGGTGGCTTCGTGCCTTATACCTATGCCGGCGTTGTCGTTCCCACAAGCGCGCCGCTCGCGTTCACGCTAAGCGCGGCCTCGCTCGATACGATGCGCCAAATCGCGTCGGTGCACACCAGCGCCGGATCGTCGTTCAACACCAGTTCCACCGCGATTCAAACGCTCTCGCAACAGAACTTCGTCGATCAAGGGCAACTGCAGGTCGGACACGTGCTCGACGAGATCCCCGGCGTCGTCTCGAACCGTCCGGATTCCGCGAACGGGGCCGCGCCCGGATCGATCACCTCGCCGAACTTGCGCGGCGCCTTTGACTGGGAGAAGTCAAACCTCATTGACGGCTTTCCGCTCATCGCCGGCAAGAGCGGCGACTACGACACGCCGTTGGTGAACTCGCTGCTCTTTTCAGACGTCGAGATTGTCAAAGGGCCGACCGCCTACGCCAACGAGATCAACTATGGCATCGGCGGCACGATCAATTTCGTCACCGGCGCGCCGACACTCACGCCGCACGACACGCTGATCGCCGGTTTCGACAACCAGCAGGGTGCCTTCGGCGAATTGCGCCTCTCCGATACGATCGGACACGTCGGCTATGTCATAGCGCTCGTGCGCAGCGGCACCAACGGTCCGCTCGACGACTATCCGACCTACGTCACGCTGCCGAGCGGCACCAAAGTCAACGGCGCAACCGCATCGTCGACGATTACTTCAAGCGCGCCGACGGGCTACAGCGGCCCGTATCCGGTCCCGGGCTCGATCAAAGGCAGCAACCCTTCCGCCGCGTACACGACGCTGGCCGCGTGCTGTCAGGACTTCACCTCGACCTATCAGAGCAACGGCGAACTCGTTAAGCTCGCGTATCACTTCTCGAATACGACCTCGTTGACGGCTGGATACGTCGGCATTCAGGGCAACTATGACGGTCCGGCGTCAGGACTGACGCAGATCTACTCGACCTTCACTCCCGGTCTGTCGTACGACACCGCCGGAACGCCGTTCGCGAACGGCGGGCAGTTCCTGTTGAACCAAACGACGACGTTGCCGAATCAGAACGTGATCGACAACGAGCCGATGTTCGAGGCGCAATTCCGCACCGCGATCGGCAACGACACGTTCCTGGCGCGCTGGTACAGCGCAGTGCTCGAGCGTCCCACGTACTCCGATTCCCCGAATCCCGCTGCCACCTACACGACCCCGCTGCAGCTCTGGGGTACGGTGAAGCTTGCGGGCACGCCGACGACGTTTACCGGGCAGACCGCAGACGTTACCGTTCCCGATTCGAGCGCCTACGTCAACAGCATGGGCGATTTCGACCACCTGCACGGCATGTCGTACGAGTGGTCGCACCCGCTCGCGAGCGAAGATTTCCTGACGCTAGCCTACGACGCGGACACGAGTTTGACTCAATCGTATAAGGTCGCGCCGGGCACGGCCGCGGTGCAGTACTCGATCGCACCGGGTACGCGCCAAGACATGAACAACTGGCTCGTGCGCGGCGTCTTTGGATTTGGTGATAAGGCGCAGCTTACGCTTGCCAACTACTACAACGTCTACCGCTCGACGTTTGCGCCGACCGCACCAACCGACACATCGTTCGACTTCTCGACGGTCACGTCGACACACGACGACCCTCGTCTCGGCTTCGTCTATCGTCCAGATCCGGATCTCTCGCTGCGCTTCTCGGTGGGCTCGTCGATCGCGCCACCATATCCATCGCTGATCGACAACAACACGGAAACGCCGGAAGAAGTCTTGGCTGCGGGCGGCGCAGTCGGCACAACGGTGACCGTCCCGGTCAACTCCGGCACGCTCAAACCGGAGACAGCGTTTGCCTACGACGTCGGCGGCGATGCGCGCTTGCCGCACGGGAATATCCTGTCGGTAGACCTCTATCTCACCAATATCTGGAATCAATTCCTGACCCAGATCACCGATACCAACACAACGTATACCTACAACGGCACGCCGTATGAAGTCTACACGAGCACGAACGGGAATCTCGCGCAAAGCCGTGATCAAGGTATCGAAGTCGCGCTGCACCGCGATCCCGCGGTTGGGTACGGCTACACGGTCTCGGGCGATCTCGCGCGCGCCTACGCGTACAATCTTCCCCCGGGCTTTTATTCGACGGCAGCCGGCGGACTCGAGACGAACCTCGGCGTGATTCCCGGCATCAACTACATTTCCAACGGCTCGGGCTACAACAACATCTCGAACAAGAGCGAACCCTACTCGATGGGCTACGTCGAGATCCATCGCCGCGGCAGTTGGGGCCAGTTCGTCTCACTTGGACTGACGTACTACGGCTCCAACAATATGTTCAACATCCCGGCCTACTTTGTGGGACATGCGACCATCCGTCAGCCGGTTGCGAAAGACACGTCACTGCAGGTCTCGGTCGACAATCTCTTCGGTTCGAACGACCTGCCGTACACGGTTTATGGTGTCAACTCAGGGGCACTCTACGCGCCGTTGATCACCGGACAGACGGGGCTCAAAGCCGACGTGCCGTATGGGCCGTCGACGGTGCGGGTCATGCTCGTGCGCACGTTTGGGGCGGCGCCATAGAGACTTTATCCGTCAAAGCTAAAGCTTTGCCGTCTAAAGTCGCGCGGCTTCGCTCGCGCCTTAGCGTATAAGGGCGGTCGCGAGCGTCGCGCCCAGCGTTAAGGTGCCGATAAACACGAAGTAGATCAAGGCCTCGGCCAGGATCATTTCATCGGACGCCGTTCGCAGGTTCTTGAACATCGTGCCGCTCCTTGATGGTGCGCTAGGCACGAGTATGACGGCGTTTCCTGACAGCATCCTTGACCTTTTATGAGATTGCCGTGTATTTTGTCACGAGCTCATCGAAGGATTAGATCTTTTTGAGAAAAGCGCCGATCAGATCCGCGAGGTGCGGGCCGGTCTGCGCCCCTTGCTCGGTCACGTCGCCGTGGCTGAGACCCGCCGCTGCGACTACGTTCGTAATCATGCTGAAACCCAGTACGCCCATGCTGAGAAACCGGGCGAAGATCGCCTCGAGTACGGTCGACATTCCGACCGCATCGGCGCCGATCGTACGCAGGTAGTTCGCTTCAGCGGCGGTTTCATAGTTGGGGCCGAGCAGCCCGGCGTAGATGCCTTCGCGCAGACGGTGCTCGGGTTTGGCGACCGACTTGACGATGGCGCGCAATCGCGCTGAATACGCGTCCGCCATATCGACGAACGGATTATCGTGCGGCCAACCGATGAGGGGATTGCGGCCGGTCAAGTTGATATGGTCCGCGATCATCATGATATCGCCGGGCCGCACGTCGTCGCGCAGCGAGCCGGCGGCGTTGGTGAGGATCACCATTCTCGCGCCGGCTGCGTGGGCAAGTCGCACGCCGGTCGTGACCTGGACGGGCGAGAAGCCTTGATAGAGATGCACCCGTCCCGCGAATGCGGCGACGCGTTTACCCTGCCACGTTCCTACCAGCACTTCGCCCGCGTGACCGCGCAGCGTCGCGACCGGCATCCCAAGGAGCGTATCGTAGGTGATCGAGACGTGCTTGAACGCATCGCGCAGCGCCGACGAGAGCCCGCTGCCCAAAATGATCGCGAGATCGATTGGACCTCCGGCGCTGTCTTCGACGCGCGATGCGTCGACGGCGAGAAGCTTATCGTTGGGCGATCGGCGATCGATCATACAAGTTCTTTCCCGTCATGGCAGCCGGTACCGGCAATCCTTCGAGTGCAAGCAACGTCGGCGCGAGGTCGCCGAGCTTGCCTCCGGATGCCAATGTGCCGCGCACGTCGTTTGAAATGAGAATCAGGGGCACGGGATTGGTGGTGTGAGCGGTGAGCGGGTTGCCGTCCTTATCGATTTTCTCTTCGGCGTTTCCGTGATCGGCGGTGATAACCAGCAGCCCGTCCGCCGCGAGTACCGCATCCGCGAGCGCTTGCAGGCAGCCATCGAGGACTTGCACCGCCTCGACTGTCGGTTCCCATTTGCCGGTGTGACCGACCATGTCGGCGTTCGCGTAGTTCATGATGATGACGTCGTGACGGTGAGCTTTTATGTCGTCGACCGCGATCTCGGTGATTTCGCGCGCGCGCATGGCCGGCGCGAAGTCATAGGTTGGGACGCTGCGATCCGAGGGCACGAGCGTGCGATCCTCGCCCGGAAACACCTCCTCGCGGCCGCCGTTGAAAAAATAGGTGACGTGCGCGTACTTCTCCGTTTCGGCCAGACGCAGCTGCGTCAATCCGGCGCGTGAGATCACTTCGCCGAAGGTATCGAACTGCGGCCGCGGCCCGAAGAGCACCGGATTGGGAAACGTTTCGTCGTACTTGGTCATCGTCGCAAAGATGCCGTTCTTCCAATGCTGTTCGCTCGCGTACTCGTTGAAGCGCTGGGTGAGCTGTCGCGCGCGATCGGGCCGAAAGTTGAAGAAGATGCAGGCATCGCCGTCGTTCACGGTGCGGGTCGGCTCGACGATGGTCGGAACAACGAACTCATCGCTCTCGTCGCGTGCGTACGCCGCATGCAGCGCCGCGACGGCGCTCGGCGCACGATGCGCAGCCTCGCCGCGCACGAGCATGGTGAAGGCCGCGTCGGTGCGTTCCCAACGCTTGTCGCGATCCATCGCATAGAAACGCCCCCCGACCGAGGCGATCGATCCGGGACGCCCGAGCGCGTCGAGTTTGTCTTCGAGCGCCTCGATATAGATCTGCGCCGAGCGCGGCAGCACGTCGCGGCCGTCGAGAAACGCATGAATCGCCAGCGAAACGCTCGCTTCGACCGCGGCGTCGATCAGCGCGAAAAGATGCGTGAGCGAACTGTGGACTTGCCCATCCGATAGCAAGCCCATTAGATGCAGCGTCGAACCGTTGCGCTTGACGTGCTCCAAACATTCGACCAGCGTGGGATTCACGGCGAACGCGCCCGAGGCAATGTCGGCGTCGATCACCACGACGCCCTGCGGAACCACGCGTCCGCTACCGATGTTCATGTGACCGACTTCGCTATTGCCCATGATGCCTTGCGGCAAGCCGACCGCTTCGCCCGATGCTTCGAGCGTGGTCCACGGGTAGCGTTCGAAGAACGCGCGCCAGTGCGGTAGAGCGGCGGCGGCAATCGCGTTCCCGTGGGTCGCGTCACTGCAGCCCCAGCCGTCGAGCACAGCGAGCACGAACGGCTTATGCATGGCGCGCCGCCGCCTCGATCAGCGCAGCAAAGCCGACGGGGTCGAGCGATGCGCCGCCCACCAGTCCGCCGTTGATGTCCGGTTGCTGCGCGTACGACGCAACGTTCTCGGGTTTCATGCTGCCGCCGTAGAGAATCGGTACGTCGTTCAAACCTCCGACGCTCTTGCGGATCTCGCCCATCACGCGATTGGCTTCGACAGGATCGCAATTTGCTCCGGTGCCGATCGCCCAGATCGGTTCGTACGCCATCACCACGCGGGCAGCGTCGGTTGCATCGAGGCCGTCGAGCGCGGCGACCGTTTGCGCGATCACGCGGCGATCGGTTTGTCCCGCTTGGCGTTCTTTCGACGTTTCACCGACGGCGACGATCGGCGTGATGCCGTGTGCGATTGCGGACCGCACTCTGCTGTTGACCCAAGCGTCGCTCTCGCCGAACAGCAAGCGCCGCTCCGAGTGCCCGAGGATCACGTACGTCACGCCGAGTTCGAGCAGCATGACGGGGCTGATCTCGCCGGTAAACGGGCCTTGTGCGCCTTCGTGCATCGTTTGCGCTCCGAGGGCGACGGTGGATTCTGCCAGCGCCTCGTGGGCGGCCCCGAGCGCAGTGAACGGCGGGGCGACCACGAGGTCGATCTCCTCGGGCAAGTTCGCGGCCAGCAGCTCGGCGATGAACGCGCGCGTCTCGGCGACGGTCTTGTGCATCTTCCAATTGCCGACGATGAGCGGCCTGCGCGCAGCGTTCATGGCGCGAGCGCCGCCACGCCCGGGAGCGTCTTGCCCTCCAAGAACTCGAGCGTCGCGCCGCCGCCCGTCGAGACGTGCGTCATCGCGCTTGCGAAACCGAGCTCGTGCGCGGCTGCCGCCGCATCGCCGCCGCCGACGACGCTGGTCGCGCCGGCGCGCGTCGCCTCTGCGATCGCTTCTCCGACGACGCGCGTTCCGGCTTGATACGCCGGCTTTTCATAGACGCCCATCGGGCCGTTGAACACGATCGTCTT
>PMUE01000337.1 GCA_003167055.1 Vulcanimicrobiota bacterium
ATGGAAGAACGCGCCGCCGCGGGCGGCAAGACCCTTTCCGATCTCTCGCTCGACGAACTCGAGGAACTGTGGCAACTGGCGAAGACCCAAGCAGCCTAAGCGCGCTCATTCGCCTACGGATGAGCGCGCACGACGCCCATTACGGCGGGGATCTCGTCGACGGCGCGCGGATGCTCGCCCTCTTCGGCGACGTCGCCACCGAACTGCTGATCCGGCTCGACGGCGACGAGGGACTCTTTGTCGCCTACGACAGCGTCGAATTTCTCGCGCCGGTCCATGCCGGCGACTACATCGAAGCAGACGGACGCATCACTAAGATCGGCAATACCTCGCGCACGATGGCCTTCGAAGCGCGCAAAGTCATCGCCGCACGAACCGATCTCGGCGCCAGCGCCGCGGATTACTTGGCCGAACCAATCATCGTCTGCCGCGCGACCGGCACGTGCGTCACCCCGAAAGACAACAAGCGAAAATAATCAGACCAGACGCTCGTGCGTTTTTTTCTTCCAGAAGAGTTCGTAGTACGTGAACTGTGCGCAGAGCATGAAGCAGTAATAGGCCGGGTAGCCGACCCACACACCGGGGAGCCCGAAGTGCTTCATACATAGATATGCGACCGGTACCTCGATGACCCAGATCCCGAAAAGCCCGTTGAGCGTCGGCACGAGCACCGTGCCGCTGCTGCGCATCACGCCGCTGATAATCGCACTGTTGCCGAAGATCAAGTATGACCACAGCGTGATCATCAGCAGCTCATGGGCGATCTGCACCGTCGGAGGGTCGGTGATGAACAGCTGGAGCAGCGGTGTGGCGAGCAGATAGGTAAGCGTAACGAGGATGCCGCCGACGGCGTAGTTGAGTGCAACCGCGGAACGGATGACACTGCCGAGCTTGTCTTCACGGCGCGCGCCGATACACTGCGCTCCGAAAATCGAGGCCGCGATGCCGATGGAAATCGCCGGAAACTGCACGTAATTGACGATCTGGTTGACGGCGCCATAGGCCGCGGTCGCGCGAGGACCATAGTGGTTCACAAAGCTGATGATCGCGATTTCCGCAAGTGACACCATGATGACCTGAATGCCGGTGGCGACGCCGATCCGGATCACGTTCCACAGGATCATGGGATCCGGAAGCATGTCGCGCGCCATCTCGAGATCGAATCGCAACGGACTCTTCCTGCGCGCGAGCAATACGAGGAGCCCGACGAGGCCCACAAAGTTGGCAATCATCCCCGAAACCGCAGCGCTCACCACGCCGAGATGCGGCAAGCCGAACCAGCCTTGAATGAAGGCGGGCGTAAAGAAGACCGCGAGCACGGAGCTTACAATCAGGAAGTACAGCGGCGTCTGCGAGTCGCCGACGCCGCGCAGGAACGTGGTGTAGACGAGGTACGGAAAGATGATCGGCGCGGTCAGAAAGATGACCTTCGTGTAGGCATCAGAGTCGGGCAGAATCACGGCCGGCGTGCCGAGCGCGTGCAACATCCACGGCGAGACCATCGTTCCGACCACCGCGCAAATGACGGCAAAGATCATCGTCGCACCCAGCACGGTGCCCGCAATTTTCTTCACGCGGTGCTCGTCGCCCGCGCCGTGCGCCTGACCGATCAGCACGGTGCTGCCGCTCGCAATGCCGATGAGAAACGAAAAGAGCAGGAAGACGACCGGAAACACCGCCGAGACCGCGGCGAGCGCGTTGACGCCGATCATTCGTCCGAGGAAAATTGATGCAAAAGTCTGCGATGCGGATTGCAGGATGTTGCTGATCATCAGCGGGACCAGAAAGATCAGCATGATCTGCCACATCGGCTTGGACTCGTCGAAGATATTTACGCCCATTCGCCGGGCCGGAGACGCCTGCGCCATACGCTGTTCTCCTCTCGGCGAACCGGCCGGAAACTCCCGCCCAGGACACCCCGATGCGATTG
This sequence comes from Vulcanimicrobiota bacterium, assembly GCA_003167055.1. GTDB lineage: Bacteria > Vulcanimicrobiota > Vulcanimicrobiia > Vulcanimicrobiales > Vulcanimicrobiaceae > Aquilonibacter > Aquilonibacter stordalenmirensis. The sequence continues at coordinate 1,931 of PMUE01000337.1, forward strand.
GATAAATTTATGAAGGTAGCGCGTCTTTCGAAGCGGCGCAGCGAAGCGCACGAAGCGCTGGAACACGGCCGTATCACCAAAGACGGCAAACCACTCAAGCCCGCATATAACGTCAAGCCCGGCGATGTGCTCGAGATTCACTATGCAACGCGATACGTCACCGTGCGAGTACGCGAGGTTCCGCTGCGTATGACGCCGGGCGTCAAGGCAGCCGAACTGTACGAGATCGTCGATACGCGCAAAGACGATCCCGCCGAATGGGTCTAGTAGGGCACGAAATCGTTGGCAGCTTCGTCGATTTCAGCTGACACCAAAGACGCGCTGGCTCGCGAAATGCCCAGCGCTGCGCACTGCAAAGCAGCGCTGGTCACCGGCTTGGGGCTTTACGGAGCGAACCCGGCACGTACCGTCTTTATCACGCATCGCAATTCGATCGCGCGCCACTTCTGGTCGCTGCTCGTAGATCGCAAGACCCATCCGATTGAGAGCCGAGCGGCGACGCGCCTGGCGCGACTGCCGACGTTTGCGATCTCGTTGCCACCGGCGCTGCAAGTGACACCGCCGAAGCCGACGCTCAAGTGCGATCGCGTGATGGAAATCCGCGCCGCGTTTCTCGCCTGTGGATCGCTCGCAGCCGGCGCACACGGCTATCACTTGGAATTCGTTCTTCCGAATCCCGAGCTGGCCGAGCGTCTTGTATGGATGCTGCGCAGCACCGGACGCGCGCCCAAGCGCACGGTACGCAAGCGGCGTGACGTGCTGTACTACAAAGACTTCGAGGCAATCGTCGACGTGCTCACGATTATCGGCGCGTTCGGTGCCGTGCTGCATCTCGAGGACGTGCGCGCGCTGCGCGACACCAAGAACCGCATCCATCGTCTGGTCAATACCGAAGCGGCGAACCTCGATCGAGCCGCAGCCGCGGCTGCGGCCCAGCGCCGGGTCATCGAATATCTGGAAAGCGCCTTCGGCCTCGGTGAACTCTCGCCGCCGCTGCGCGAAATCGCCGAGCTGCGCATGGCCTATCCAGGCGAGTCGCTTGCGGAGCTCGGTGCTCGCTGCAATCCGCCGATTGCCAAGCCCACGGTCTCGAGCCGGCTGACCGCGCTGAGCCGGCTCGCCGCGCGCCTGCGCACCGGCAGGGCCTCCTGAACCGGGCCCGGTAGATGCGAGGGCTATGCGAATCGGGATCAACGGCTTCGGCCGCATCGGACGGAACTTTGCCAAGGCGCTGATGGAGCGCCATCCGGACATCGAGATCGTCGCCGTCAACGATCTCACCAGCGCCACCGAGTGCGCGCATCTCTTCAAGTACGACAGCAACTACGGGACGTTTGACGGCGAGGTCAGCGTCGACGGCGACGCCATCGTGGTCAACGGCAAGCGCATCAAAGTGCTGGCTGAACGCGATCCCGCGAAACTGCCGTGGAAGGATCTCGGCGTCGACGTCGTGATCGAGTCGACCGGACTCTTTACCGACGCGGATAAGGCGCGCGCGCACATCACCGGGGGCGCCAAGAAGGTGATCATCTCCGCGCCGGCCACCGGCGAGGACATCACGATCGTGATGGGCGTGAACGACTCGGCGTACGACCCGGCGGCGCACAACATCATCTCGAACGCGTCGTGCACCACGAACTGCGTTGCGCCCATGGCCAAGGTGCTGCACGACAGCTTCGGGATCGTCAAGGGCTTCATGACCACGATCCACGCCTACACAAACGACCAGGTCATCCTGGACTTCCCGCACAAGGACCTGCGCCGGGCCCGGGCCGCGGCGCAGAACATCATCCCGACCACTACCGGTGCGGCGAAGGCGACCGCTCTGGTGCTGCCGGAGCTGAAGGGGAAGCTGGACGGGCGCGCGATGCGGGTACCGGTCCCGGACGGCTCCGTCACCGACCTGGTCGTGCAGCTGGAGCGCGAGACGACCGTCGACGAGATCAACGCGGCGTACCAGGCGGCCGCCGACGGATCGCTCAAGGGGTACCTGTCCTACACGGCCGACCCGATCGTGTCCTCCGACATCGTCGGGACCCCATGGTCCTGCACGTTCGACTCACTGCTCACGATGGCGCAGGGCGACCAGGTCAAGGTAATCGGCTGGTACGACAACGAGTGGGG
>PMUE01000367.1 GCA_003167055.1 Vulcanimicrobiota bacterium
GAGCGGTGCGCATCGGTGATTTCGTCTTCGTCTCGGGAACGACCAGTGACGGTCCCGATGCCTATATGCAGGCCAAGGGCGCCATCGCGCGGATCGAACAAGCGCTCGAAGAAGCCGGCGCTTCGCTCGATGACGTTGTGCGCACGCGCATGTACGTCGTCAACATCGACGACTGGGAACAGGTCGCAAAGGCGCACCACGAAGCGTTCGCCGACGTTCTTCCGGCCGCGACGATGGTCGAAGTACAGCGTCTCATCGCCCCGGATCTACTGGTTGAAATCGAGGTCGACGCGTACATCGGATGATTCCGCTGCTCGCATCGATGGTACTCACAGCCCTGATGGCTCCCGCATCGCTCGTCGATCCATTCATCGGCACATCGGGAACGCAGGTCGGCGGTCCGATCGATACCTTTCCCGGCGCGGACATGCCGTTTGGAATGCTGCAATGGAGCCCCGACACGCCGTCGCAAAATGCCGGTGGCGGCTATGAGTACGCCGACAAGGCGATCACCGGCTTTAGCCTCACGCATCTGAGTGGACCGGGCTGCAATGTTTTCGGCGACTTCGCGATGCTGCCGGTCGCCGGCCCCAAACAACTCGACCTCGCAACGCAGCAGCCGTTCACCCACGATGGCGAGGTTGCCGTGCCCGGCTACTACGCGGTCAACGTCGGCTCGCCTGCGATCCGCGCCGAGTTGAGCACGACGGACCGCACCGGCCTCGGTGTCTTTACGTTTCCGGCGAGCACCGACTCGTACCTCATGATCAACGCCGCATCGAATCAGGCCGGCGTCACCGACGCGTCGGCGCGCATCGTCGGCACGAACGAGATCGCAGGCTCCGCCTCGAGCGGTTTCTTTTGCGGCATGCCCGACCGCTACACGGTGTACTTCGTCGCGCGCTTCGATCGGCCGTTTGCCGACGCCAACCTCTTCAACAGCGGACGCGGCCCGCACGCCGGCGCATGGGCGCGTTTCGACACCACCCACAACGCGATCGTGCGCGTCCAAGTCGCAATCTCGTTCGTCGATGCGCAAGGCGCGAGCAAGAATCTGGCGGCAGAGGCGAAGAGCTGGGACATCGCAACCGTTCGTAGCGCGGCGCTCGACGCATGGCAGCAGATGCTCGGGCGCGTCGAGATCAGCGGCGGCTCGCGCAGCGAACAGCGTCAGTTCTATACCGCGCTCTACCATACGATGCTGCACCCCAATCTCATCAGCGACGCCGATGGGCGGTATCGCGGGTTCGACGGCAATATCCACACCGTACGCGGCGGCCACGCCGAGTACGCAAACTATTCCGACTGGGACATCTACCGTACCGAGATCCCGTTGATTGCATTGCTCGTGCCCGATCGCGTGAGCGACATGGAGCAATCGCTCGTCGATGCCTATCGCATGAGCGGGTGGCTTCCGCGTTGGCCGGTCGTCAATCAGCCGAGCAGTGTGATGGGCGGCGACTCGGTCGATCCCGTAATCGCCGGCGGCTATGCGTTCGGCGCGCGCGATTTCGACACGCAGAGCGCGCTTCAAGGGATGATCAAGGGCGCGACCGATACGACGAGCGCTCCCGGATACGGCTGGTATCTCGAACGGCCGCAATCTGCGGACTACCAGCAGCGCGGCTACATCCCCAATCGCTACACGACCTCCGTCTCGCCGGTACCAAACGGTGCATCGGAGACACTCGAATACGCGCTCGACGACGCCGCGATCGCCGCCTTCGCCCGCGCGATCGGCAATACCGTCACGTATCAGCGTTTCGTGCCGCGTGCGAACAATTGGACGACGATCTTTGACACGCAGACCGGCTGGATCGCGCCGCGAAGCGAGGCCGGCGCATTCGAACAAACGGCGATCGGCGATTCGGGTCAGAACGGTTTCCAAGAAGGCAACGCGGCGCAGTACACCTGGATGGTGCCGCAAGATCTGCCCGACCTCGTTCGCGGTATGGGTGGTCGCGACGCGACCGTCGCCAAGCTCGACACATTCTTCTCGCAGCTCAACGCCGATGAAACCAAGCCGTACGCGTGGATGGGCAACGAACCGAGCCTTGGATCGCCATGGGCGTATCTCGCGGCAGGTGAACCGTGGCGCGAACAAGCGATCGTGCGCACCGTGATGACGACGCTGTACATGGATACGCCCGACGGCATTCCGGGGAACGATGACCTGGGGACGATGAGCGCGTGGTATGCGTGGTCTGCAATGGGGCTGTATCCGCAGTTCCCGGCGGTGCGCGATCTCGACATCGGTACGCCGCTCTTTTCGCACATCGTGATCCACGTGCCAAACGGCCCGACGATCACGATCGATGCCCCGGCAGCGTCGGCGACGACGCCGTACATCAACGCGGTGCGCGTGAATGGTGTCGCGACGGCCCACACCTGGCTCGCGCTCCCGTTGCGCGGCAGCGTGCACCTCGCATTCGACCTTGCGTCGACGCCGAACAAAACGTGGGGTGCCGCAGACGGCGACGCGATGCCGGCGTTCGCGCCCAGCTCCGCCGCCTTTCCGCCGTCGAGCGCCGTCCGCATCGAGGTTCCACCAGACGCGGTGCAAGTCGATCCCGGCAATAGCAACGGCTCGATCGACGCGACGTTCCGCAACACCGGAAGCGCACCGGCTACGGTGACGTGGTCGATCCCGGAACAATCCGGCTTCACGGTGTCGCCGGCCGCCGGTGTGTTGCACCTCGCAGCGAACGCCACGCAGATCGTCGCGTTAACGGTCGCGACGGCGACGAGCGGCCTGTATAACGTGCACATCACGGCGGTTGACGACAACGGCGCGCGCGTCGAGCCCGCGATTGCCGACGTTTTGGCCGCGCACGACGGCGAACAGTTGCCGCTGGCATGGATCGCGAACCGCTTCGACGACACGGTGATGCCGTACGATCCCCGCACCGGCGCACTCGGTGTTCGGATCACGGTCAAGGACGAGCCGCGCGACGGCGTACTCTCGGAGNNTCGCGCGACGGCGTACTCTCGCGCGACGGTCATCTGTACTTCATCGCCGATCGCGGCGCCAAGACAATCAGCGTGATCGACACGGTCCGCAACAGAGTAACTGCAGAGATCGCCGTCGGCAACGCGCCCAACGGCCTTGCGATCACGCCCGATGGCGCGACGGTTTGGGTTGCGAATTACGACGACGGAACGATTCAGTCGATCGACGTACGCTCGCTGCGCGCGGGCAAAGCGCTTGACGTGGGCACCGGACCGCGCTACGTCGCAATCGCGCGCGACGGTTCACGCCTCTACGTGAGCACGCAGGGTTCGAACGCTGTGGCCGTTGTCGATGCCAACGCCCACACAATGCTCGCGCCGATCGCCGTCGGCCAGCGTCCCTGCGGTCTCGCACTCTCGCCCGACGGCAAGACCCTCTACACCGTCAACAACGGTGAGAACAGCGTGACGATCGTCGATCTTACGACCTCGCAAACGGTGGCGACCGTCCCGGTCGGCGTCGAGCCGAATTACATCGCCGTCGATCCGAGCGGCAAGCTCGCCTACGTGACGAACTATGCAACCACGACCGTGACCCCGATCGACCTCACCACCAATACCGCACGACCGGCCATCGTGGTCGGTGGCCAGCCGTTCGACGTCGAATGGACCCGGGACGGTTCGACCGCGTACGTGATCTTACACCGGGGGAATGCGCTCGTGCGCGTGGATCGCGACGGACATGCGTCGGCACCGTTCTTTCTCGGCAGCGGCGGAGCGTATACGATCGCTATCCCGCACTAAGGACCTTTAGTGTCGCTCAAACTGCATCGCTACCTGCGACGAATCAAATACGGCGGACCGCTCTCCCCGACACGGCAGACGCTGCACAATCTCCATCGCGCGCATCTGCTCGCCATTCCGTTCGAGAACATCGAAGTGCAGCTCGGGGGCGTGCCGTCGCTCGAGCCGAATCGAATCTTCGAAAAGTTGGTCGTGCGTGAACGCGGCGGCTGGTGCTTTGAGCACAACCTGCTCTTCGCCTGGGCGATCAAGCAAATCGGGTTGCGCGTCGATCTCATCGGCGCAACCGTCAATCGCAGCCGCCACGTGGAAGGAGCTCCGATCAATCATCTCGCGCTGTTGGTGCATCTCGACGAGCCGTATCTTGCCGACGTCGGCTTCGGCAACGGGTTCCTCACGCCGACGCCGCTGCGCGAAGGCACGTTCAACGACGGACGCTTTGACTTCAAGCTGACGTGCCACGGCAACTACTGGCGCTTCTACAACCATCGCGAGAACGGCGCGACGTATGATTTCAGCGGCGAACCCGTCGATCCAGCGACCATCGACGCGGCCAACCGTAGTCTCGCCACGACCAGCGAATCTCCGTTTGTTCAAACGCTGGTCTGTTCGCAACTCACGGAAAACGGCATGGCGACGTTGACCAATGCGGCGCTGCGTATCTATTCACCGGCCCACATGAACGAAGAGTCGGCGTCGTCGCAGCAATCGCTCGAGCGTATTTTACGGGATCATTTCGGCCTGACGATCGAACGCAGCGACGCCCTCTGGACGCGCGTCGCCGACCAGCACAAGCGCTGGCTGCGCAAACGAATACGCGGTTTCTAAGGCTCGGGGGCGATGATGTCGAGAAGGCCCAGATGCGTCCCGTCTTTCGACGACGACCAGACCCACGGATCGTCGAGATAGTCGGAATGAATGAGGGGATGCAGGAGGCTCATGTGACGGCTGCCTTTTTCGTTGCGGCAGACATCTTTATACGAACGTATCTCATTGCAGATCGGATCCTGGAAGTACCAGTAGTTCACCCAGAAGATGCGTGAACCGGCCTTTGCGGTGAGCAGCGACTCGTCGTTACCGAAAATCTTCTCGAACGCGGTACCGCGCCAGGCTTCATAAGATACCGACGGCGTCGTGCCCGCGACATTGAAAAAGTAGCGCGTCTTTTCCAGCGACGAGCCGAGCATTGCAAACGCACGAACCAAGGCGAAGCGTTCGGCCTCGAGCGCGCCCTGTTCGCAGGCCTGCTTGAGCCGCGCGATCGCATCGGTGGCGATCGTTCCCCCGAGACTATGCGAGAGCACGATCACCCGATCGTAGTCGTATCCGCCGTTGCGCTCCGGCGTGACCGCGCGCATGATCGCGGTCACGGCCGTGTCCAAGATGGCGTCGCGCAGACCGTAGAATTTGGCGTCGTTCTCATCGCGTGTCGTGTAGACTTGCACGTCGCCGAAGAATCCGACGATGAAGCCGATGAGCAGGGCATAGCCGATTTGAAACGCGAGAAAGACGCCGATCAATAGGCCGACGCCGGGCCAGCCCATCGAGCCTTTAGGAAACTTGGCGACTGCCATGGCGTAGATCAATGCGCCGCCGATGATGACGAGAACGCCGATCGCGAGCGCGCGATGCCAGATCGCCGCGGGATTACTACGCAACGCCTTGCGCTGCAACCACGTCTTGAGGATCGCTTCGAGCGCTTGACCGATCAGAAATGCGCCGACCGTCCCTACCAGCAGCCAGACGACGATTTTGATGCGCGCACCGCCGGGTGCCGCGGCATTCGCGTTGAGCACGGTCACCGCGTCGCCCACACTCGAATGCGTCATCAAGCCGGTGATCGTCAGCACGTTCACGCCCGAGAGCCACACCGCAGTCACCGAAAGTGCGAACAGCACAAAAGCGAGCAACAACGCGCCGCCGATGAACCCATAGTCGAAGAACTGCTTCGCGAACGGTGCCTCGACCCGCGCCACCGTGTTGAACGGCGCGAACACCGCATTGAAAATCCACATCAATACGGAGAACCAATTGGTCGCGCCTTTGTCGATTGGACTCCAGTAGGCCTCGATCACGTCGTAGAAGCTCTGCTTCGGCTCGGCACCGTCGTCGGCAGTGAGGCGCACCCGGCTGGTCGTCGGCAACGGATCATCCGCTCCCGGCTCCAGCACGTTCCGCGGGTTGACGACGCCGAGCGTCCACAGCTTCTTCTTGCCCGCGCGCTCGTTCAGTCGCGCGCAGAGATCGCCGGCCACCTGATCTTGAAACTCGTAGCGCGGGTGAGCGTCCACGCCATGCACAGCGACGATTGCAACCCGTTCGACGTTCTTCATAGCTGCCACGCCCACGCATTCCACGTCGGCAAAAACGCGTTGGGGGCAAAGTTCTTCAGGCGCTCCCGATATGCGTACACATAGCGGGCATTGAAGAGATAGAGCAGCGGCACCTGGTCCGCCACACGGCGGCCGATCGCGCCGTAGAGTTCCCGGCGCCGCGTCTGGTCGACGGTGGAAAGCGCGGCCCGCTCAAGCGCGTCTACCTGCGCATCGCACCAGTGCATGTAATTTGACGCCGCGTTGCACGCCAGCACGTCGCTGTCGTCCGGATCGGCGCCCATCGTGAAGGGCACGTACGCGAGATCGAAGTTCCCGGTGGCGAGTGTCCCCGTCTGCGGGAGAAACAGCTGCGCGTTGCTGATGCTCTTGACCGTCACCGCGACGCCGTGGTCGCGCAGCGCCGCCTGAACCACGGTCGCGATGCGCATGCCGCTCACCGTCTCGGGAAACGCGACGTAGACGAGATGCATGGGCACGCCCTTGTGCGCGCGCACGCCGTCAGCGCCACGTCGCCAGCCGGCGGCATCGAATGCCGCATCGGCGCCGCTCGGATCGTAGGACGGTTGACGAACCTGCGGATCGAACGCCCACGAGAACTGGGGCTGGATCATGTTTGTGACCGGATATTTCCCAAGCGTAATCTTCTCGCTGATCGCGTTGCGATCGATCGACATGGCGATCGCGCGCCGTACGCGCGGATCGTCGAGCGGCGTATGCGCCGTATTCATGACGAGCCCGGCGACGACCGCGGTCGGCGCGGTGACAAAGCGCAACCCCGGTTCCGTCGCGATCATCGCATACTGCACCGGGGCGACCAGATTCCAGTCGAGCGCTCCGGTTCGCAACATCAGCAGATTGGATCCAGGATCGGTCACGATGCGAACATCGAGTTCGGCGATCGCGGGCTTTCCTCGCCAGTAACGTGGGTTCGCGCGATAGCGAATCGCGTTCCCACGCTGCCACGAAACGAACGTATACGGCCCATCGCCAACCGTCGGGGCGGCCGCAAATGGGGCGTGATCGAGTGGTGCCTGCGTTTGCAGCACGTGTTGCGGCAGCACGAATTGCGGCGTAGTCCCGTAGGAGAAATATCCAAGCGCAGCCGGCGCCCAGGCGCGCTTGAGATGAAAGACGATCGTGCGCGGATCAGGCGCAGTTGCTCGATCGATGAGGTCATATCCCTGCGTCGATCGCACGGGATTGCGCGGATCCAGGATCGCCTGCAAGGTGAAGAGCACGTCGCTGCTCGTCACCGCAACGCCGTCACTCCACCGTACCGCGCGTAAATGGTACGCGATCGTACGTCCGTCGGCGGAGACGGCCGGCAGACGGTCGAGCAGCGCGGGGACCGGTTTCCCGGAACGATCGAAATCAACGAACGGTTCGAAGGCCAGACGCGCGGCTTGCGCTTCGACCAAAGCAGCGTCCGGGTGGAGGAACAGGGGGTCGAGCGTCGTCGGGTCGGCCGCCAGCGCGAACCGTACCACGCCGGGCGGTGATGGGGTCGGGGTACCGCCCTTCGCACAGGACGCCAAGAGTACTATCGACGCTAGGACTGCCTGGGCTACTAAAAGTGAGCGAAGCTGACTTTTGGTAGCCCAATTGCCCGAACGAATCACCGGTGCTATAGTCAAATCACCGAACAACTTGCGGCAAGAAATGCGAATCTGGCGAATATGATTGACTCCGACGACCTCGATCAGCTCGACCTGGCGCTGCTGGACGCACTTCAGCGCAACGGGCGCTCGACCTTTGCCGAGCTCGGCGCGCTCGTCGGTCTCAAGGCGCCGGCCGTTCACGACCGCGTGAAACGACTCGAGCAGCGCGGCCACATTCGGGGCTACAGCGCGCAACTCGACGGCCGCAGCCTCGGCCTCGAACTGATTGCGTTCGTAAGTTGTTATACGGCTCCAGACGCCAAGTACGATCGGTTTACCAAAGCGTTGAGCGAGATGCCGGAAGTGTGTGAAGTTCATTCGGTCGCGGGCGAAGAGTCATTCGTCTGCAAAGTGATGACGCGATCGACGCAGCATCTCGACGAGCTGCTCTCGCGCCTCAAGGCATTGCCCGGCATGGCGCGCACGAAGACGACAATCGTACTCAACACGCCGTTCGAGCGCGACGGCATCTCGGTGCGTTCGTGAGCATCGCCTCACGCCGGCGTTTACACCCGCTCGGCACGCATCGCGTGATCGATCCGCCCGGCGCCATGCCGCAAAACGCCTGGAAACTCGACAATACACCGGTTGCGCGTGATAACGAGATCTTGTGCACCGTCGACGTCCTCAACATCGATTCGGCCTCGTTCAAACAGATCGCCGACGCCTGCGACGGTGACGAGGCGCGCATCGCCGAGCACGTGTTCGGCATCGTGCGCGAGCGTGGCAAGCAGCACAATCCCGTCACCGGCAGCGGCGGAATGTTTATTGGCAACGTCGAGGCGATCGGCAAAGACTTGTGCGAACAGGTCGATCTGCGCGAAGGCCAGCGCATCGCATCGCTCGTATCGCTCACGCTGACGCCATTGCACATCGAGTCGATCGCGCGGGTTTGCGTCCAAACCGGGCGCATCTGGATTCGCGGCAAAGCGATCCTCTTTGCCTCGGGACTCTGGGCTCTGCTTCCCACCGACATCGACGAGAACGTGGCGCTTGCGGTGCTCGACGTCGCCGGCGCACCCGCGCAAGTGGCGCGTCTTTGCAAAGCCGGTGACACCGTCGTCGTCATCGGCGCCGACGGCAAGAGCGGCATGCTTGCCTGCGCGAGCGCTAAGGCGCTCGTTGGAGAGCGCGGCCGTGTGATCGGCGTCGCACCATCCGACCGAAGCGCTGCGGCACGTCTGCTGATCGAGCACAACTTCGTCGACACCTTTCTGGTTGCCGACGCGCGCGACACCCTCGCGCTCAGTGAGAAGCTCGCCGCGATTGCGCCGGAGCTTGCGGACCTAACGATCAACTGCGTCAACGTGCCGGAGACCGAACTCGCTTCGATTCTTTGTACCAAGGACGGCGGCACCGTCTACTTCTTCTCGATGTCGACGTCGTTCACGGCCGCGGCGCTCGGGGCCGAAGGCGTTGGCCGAGACGTCACGATGATCGTCGGCAACGGCTATGCCCGCGGACACGCCGCGACCGCGCTGCAAACGCTGCGCGACCATCCGCCGATCCATGCGTACTTCAACGACAAATATGCCCACTAAGGAAAGCGCAATGAGCGAGATCTCCCACCTCAAGCCGCCCGTCCCGCCCTCGCACTTCGAATACAAGCAGCTCAAGCAGGGCGAGTTTTGGCGCCACGTCCCCGCCTACCGCGAGGTCGACGAGACAACTTTTCTCGATCACCTTTGGCAACAGAAGAACGCGGTGAAAACACCGCAAGAACTGCTGACGACAATCAAAGATCTCGTCTCGCCCGAATTCTTCGCCGACGTCGAAGAAGGTTTTGCGCAAGCGCCGATGGCGGTACGCGTGTCGCCGTACGCGCTCGCATTGATCGACTGGAACGATCCGGTCAACGATCCGATCCGCCGGCAATTCGTACCGCTGGCCTCGGCGCTCTTGCCCGACCATCCGCGGCTGACCCTCGACTCGTTGCACGAACAGGCCGACTCGCCGGTTCCCGGGCTCGTCCATCGCTATGTCGATAAGGCGCTTTTTCTTCCGCTCAACACCTGCCCTGTGTACTGTCGCTTCTGCACACGAAGCTACGCGATCGGCCCGGACACGGAGAACGTCGATAAAGTCGCGCTCGCCAAAACGCCCAAACAGTGGGAGGACGCGTTCCAATACATCAGCGAGCGCCCAGAGCTCGAAGACATCGTGATCTCGGGTGGTGATGCCTACCAACTGCCGCCGAAGAATATCGCGTTGATCGGCAACGCGCTGCTCGACATCCCGCACGTGCGGCGCATGCGCTTTGCGACCAAAGGCCCGGCGATCATGCCGATGAAGTTGCTCACCGATGCGCCCTGGCTCGACGCGCTCACGTCGGTCGTCAATCGCGGACGCGCGATGGGCAAGGATGTCGTGCTGCACACCCACTTCAACGCGCCCGAAGAGATCACGTGGATCACCGAAAAGGCGATGCGGGTGGTGTTCGAACGCGGCATCTTCGTGCGCAATCAATCGGTGCTTATCCGCGGCGTCAACGACACACCCGAGCGCATGGCGCTGCTGGTCAAGCGTCTCGAGTACGTCAACGTCCACCCGTACTACGTGTATATGCACGATATGGTCAAGGGCGTCGAGGAGCTGCGCACCACGGTGCAGACGTCGATCGATATAGAGAAGTTCGTGCGCGGCGCGACCGCCGGCTACAACACGCCGCTCTTTATCTGCGATGCGCCGGGCGGCGGCGGCAAGCGCGATATCCATTCGTTCGACTATTACGATCGCGAGAACGGTATCTGCGTCTACACCGCACCGGCGGTCAAGAAAAACAAGGCCTTCGTCTATTTCGATCCGATCGACAAGCTCTCGCCTGAGGCGCAAGCGCGTTGGGCGGTCAAGGAGCTCGCCGATCAAATGATCCGTGAAGCGCTGCGTAGGGCAGGCGACGCAGCCGACGAACTCGTTCTGGCGTGAATGAGAAGGCCTTTCGGCTCGACTTCTTTATTGCTATTGCTGCGCTGCTGATCAGCGCGTTAACGGCGGGCGCGCTGGTCTACCAGACGCGCGTCATCGCCGATCAATACGCGGCGACGATCTGGCCGTATCTCAGCGTAACCGGCACCTTCGGCCCTAACGGCGGGACGCTCGATCTCGAGAACGACGGCCTGGGGCCGGCGCTGATCGAATCCGCGCAGCTCTCGGTCGACGGCAAGGTCGTCCCCACCTGGAATGATTTTCTCCAGGTGCTCGTCTATGAGCCCGAGATCGGCGCGGCCGTAGCTCACGCGGCGAAAACGAACAAGCTCGTTATTTCGAGCGGATCGATCGGTCCCTCAAGCACGATCCGGCCGGGCGAAAGTAGACAGCTGCTATCGATTTCCTACGACCTGTACGTCCATCCATCTGTCCTGAGTCGACATACGATAGCGCTGGATTTTTGTTATTGTTCGCTCAATCGAAGCTGCTGGATGCTCCATTCCAGACCGAGTGTCACCGGCCGACCCGATACGTCGGTATCAACGCCCCGCTGCACGACCGCGTCATCGATCGCTTCGATTGCTAGGTCCCTTTCTGTGCACCGGCATAAAAAATGACTTTGAAGATCGCCTGCGGGACCGTCGAGAGCGTGTTCGGGTCGCCGTAGGCGGTATAGATCTCGTAGTCTCGCATACGCAAGTGATAGGCGACTGAGACGTTCGAACAGACGCCGATGCAGTTGCCGCCGCCGTTAGGCTCCGGCGGCACGCCGTCGACGCGGCGCAGGCCGATGGCAAACGACGAGTTGCGATCGATCTGGTAGCTGTAGCTAACTGAATCGAACCACTGAATGTTGTTAGCAGATCTCCCGTACATCCATTGCGCCGTATTGTCGACGGCAAACGTGAGCGAACCGCGCTCGCCGACGCGCATGGTCGTCGAACGGAACCACGTGTCGAGGCGACCGAGCCCGTAGGCTCCGGTGTAGTACTGAATCTGCGTCGGTGTCGCCGACGATCCGTGCGAAGGGAAATTGCCGACGTTGTTCTGCGTGCCGCTGTGATACGTAAGGCTAACACCGGCGCTCTGTGAGACCGGCGTCATGATTTCGCCGAAGCGCCAGTAGTCTGAACCGGAGGAGAGTTGCAGATCGATCGTGCTCTTGGTAAGCAGATCGAAGAGAATCTGGTTGTCCGACTGCGCTTCCCCGTATTGCACGCCCTGATAGCGATCCATGAACAGGCTCACGCCGGCCGAGAGCAGCTTGTCGTTCGGCGCAAACGTCCAGATCCGCGCGGTATAGAGACCATAGCCGGCGATGCCTGGATGCGAATCGAAACCGTCGACCGGATTGAACTGGTTGCCGACTTTGCGAACCGAGCCGTAGAGAGCAAATTTCTGGTTACCCCAGCCGCCGCCGGCGTCGAGCCATTGCCCCTGCGACGGATCGGTGACGAGCGTCCCCGATTCGATCGCGTCGTTTGCGTAGAAGCTGAGATACTTCCCGTTCCAATACGACAGGCCGCCCATGTTGCTCTGGTCGTTCGTGCCCGGAATTTCGGTGATGACGTGCTGGAACGCACCGTTCCAATGTGTGTCCGGCGAGGTATAGTTCAGTGCCGCCGCGGCGTCGGTGCGGTCGTCACCGATTGCGTCGAACGCAGCGAGGCCGAACTCTCCCTCCCGTCCCTCGAAGGCGTAGCCTTCGCGAGGCGTCGGGATGCCGTAGGTGTAGAGCGTCGTTCGGTAGCCGTTGCACACGTTGCAGTTGAAGTTGTTGAAGTAGCCGGCGGCTTGCGTAAAGAACGGGCGCACTTCGCTGTACGTGCGCTGAAACACGGTCGGCGAGATCGAGACTTGATCGAGCTCGACGTTCGAGTAGTCAGGATGCAGGGTTCCGAAGAACGACGCGGTCTGCGCGACCGGGATCGAAAAGTCCATGCCGATGCGCGAGGTGCTGCCGCCGATCGTACTGCTCGCCGCCTCGGCGAGCGCGTACGGTGCGACGCGCGGCTTCGGCAACGGCTGTTTTGCGATCTGGGTGAACGTCACCGTTCCGGCGCGCGCGGCATCGTCTGGATTCTGCTGCGCGGGATCATACGACCACACATCGAGGTCCCCGGTCGAGCGCACGTAGCGCACGAACTGCAGGCGCCACGTCCCGGAATGCGCGCCGTGGATCACCGCAAACGGGATCGCCATCGTGACCTCGTAGCCGTTCGCGGTGCGCGATCCGTGTGTTTCCCAGTGCGGCGAAAAGCTCACGTTCTCGGTCGATGCTTCGTTGTGCGCGCCGTTGGGATTCGCCTCAAATTGATATTGAAATCCGGCCGGCCCCTTTGGCCACAGGTCGACCCAGACGGCGTCGTCGCTCCACGCGATCCCGCCGCCGATGTTGCTGCCGCCGGTTACCGTGTCGTCCGAATGCTGTGATGCGACGACCGGCGCGCTTTGCTGCGCATCAAAGCGCACGTAGAGAAACTTGCCGTCGCTCCAAACGTAGACGTCGGTTTTATCCTGGGCCGGACGGGCGTGATCGACGTCCCACGTCAGGGTCACGTTCGCCGGCGGCGTCGCAATCGGTACGGCAAAGGTCCCGATAAGGGCCAGCAACGGTGCAATCACGGAAGTATCGCGCCATCCAGCGAGTTGTGCGATTTGTCACGGAGCACTGCCGCGTCGACCTTCATGCAGGTACGCTCGTCATCGTGATTGTGATCGCAGAGCTGCGCTCCGGTAAAGACGGTTCCGCGGACTGAGGCGCCGCGCAAGTCGATGCACACCACTTCGCGCTGAATGATGACGCCGTCTTCCTCATCGGTGTTGTGCGTACAGACCCACGCGTTGCGGAACGAGGCGCCGTCGACGCGCGCATCCTGCATATCGGCGCCGGCCACGCGGTCGCCGTCGAAGATCGCGTTAGAGAGATTGCCGCCACGGAAATTCGCACCGACGAAGCTCGCGCCGGTCAGATTTTGACCGTGCAGATCAACGTCGCCAAAGTTCGCGCCGGTAAATTCCGCGCCGTTCAACTTCGCGCCCTCGAGGCGCGCGCCGCGCAGGTTTGCGCCGACGAGCTTCGCGCCGCGCAGATCAGCGTTGCGTAAATCGGCACCACTCAGATTGGAGCCGGTGAGACGCGCGTCACGCAGATTCGCCGAGCTCAAGTCACTGCTCTCGAGGTTGGTTCCAACGTAATCCACGTCATGGAGATCGGCCCCGTGCAGATTCATGTGTGCGAGGTTGCAACCGACGCAGCGGCTCGGCGTGCCCGCCGCGCGTGCGGGCGGTGATCCGATCGCAACAACAAGTAGTGCGCACAAGATCCCCAGGTTTCGAATGAGTGCCGTCATGGTGGCCGATTCTACCTTTCTCGTATTCCTAAAAGCGGTCAATACAATGCCCGGGGCGCGTGTCGCCCGTGATTACGGTGACGTTTGGTTGTTACCTAAGGACCGGTCAGCGTTGCTCCGGAGAAGTCACATCCGATGAACTTGGTGCCGTCCGTGTTCGCGCCCCGAAGGTCTGCGCCGGAGAAATCGACACCGCTGAAGATCGCGTCTTGGAGATTGGCACCACGAAGATTTGCATGGCTGAGGTCCACGCCCGTGAGCTTGATACCGCGCAGGTCCATGCCGCTGAGGTTCGCGCCGTGCAAATCGCAGCCGTTGCAGCGCGGCAGATACGCCCGGATCTGCGTTTGCGACAGCGCGCGCACGTCCAGATCGGATCCGCTCAGATTGGCGTGATCGAGGTTGGCGCCCTCGAGCTTCGCGCCGTCGAGATTCGCTCCCGACAAGTTCGCGCCGCTGAACGAGGCGTTCCGTAGATCCGCGCCTTCGAAGTCGACGCCGCTGAGATTGGCTCCATCGAAATTTGCGCCTTGGAGATTGGAGTGACTGAAGTCCGACCCCGTCAAATTCGAGCCGGCGAAATTCTTCCCGGCGAGATTTTGATTCTCAAAGTCGCAGCCCGAGCAGTTCATGCCGGGGTGTTCGATCGACGCGACACGCATCGACTTGCCGTACGCTTTGGACATCGAGGTGGATACGGCGGTGGTAATCGCGGCCGCCATGGCCGTCGATGCCGCGGTCAACGACGCCGACTGCGCTGCGGCGGACGCCGCCTTCGTCGACATCGCCACCGATTTTTCGGTTATCGCTTTGATCTTGGCCGGTGCGACGGTCACGGTGACGTTCGGTACCGTAAGTGAGACTTGCGGAAACGTGATCGCCATCTTTGGTGTGGTGACTTTGTACGGTTGGCTTGGCTTCGCAGCTGCAGCCGCCGGCGCAGCAGCAACTGCCGGCGGGCACGGCATCGCAAACGCGATGTCGGGTGTCAGCGAGAAGGCCACCAGATATCCGGCGATGAGTCCGACGGCAACCAGTGTTGCGGTCGCCGGCGAGATCGAGGAACCGATCGCGCGGCCCGTGCGCAGCAACCGCTCGATGCGAATCGAGATGTTCTTGCGCGTCGTGAACACGCCCGGCGCTGCCAGCGGCTGATGCGGCCACGAGGTCATCTCCGCCATCTTCGTGAGACAGAAGGCGTAGGTGCGCACCGCGCCGGTCAGTTCGAGCACATAATCGTCGCACGCGACCTCGCGTTCTACGTCCATCTGCCGGGCGATAAACCAGACCGCAGGATTGAAGAACAGCAGCGAGGTGATGACGCGTTGCAGACCATTGGTCCAGTCGTCGTGGCGCAAGAGATGCGCGAGTTCGTGCAGACTGATCTGATCGATCTCCTGCGCATCGAATTGGGCAAGCAGGTGCTGCGGTAAGAGCACCATCGCGTCGAACAGACCGACCGCGACGGGGACTTCGATTCCGTTGGTGACACAGATACGTACGTCGCGATCGTGCGCGTCGAGGCGCTGCCACTGCACGAGTTGATCGCGATACTCCATGCCGAGCGGCATGGCATCGCGCTTGAGGCGCTCGAGGCGAAACAGCGCAACCGCCAAGCGCACGACCAGCGCGAGCGCTGCGATGCCCCACAGGGTGAAGCAGATCGCGACGATGAGGAACGACACGCTCACATTAAGGTTTGGCAGGCGCGGTATGGTCAGACTGCTGCCGCTACCACCGTCGGAGTACCTCGCTCCGCTCGCCGTTTCATGTNNTTTGAATTGGATTGGTGGTGGCGGTCGTGGTCGTGGGCGTGGTGTAGTAACTGATGCGCGACAAGCTGGTGGCGATTGGGACGACGAGTACTGCAACAAGCGCGAGCGTCCACGCGGCGTAGCGCGTCGACGCGTTCACGCGCGGAAAGACCCGCAGCGCGAGCCACGTCAGCCCGGCAATCGCCGCGCCCTGCCACAGACCGTTCACCAGAACGACCAGCGCAACGCGAACGATCATTTCGAAAAGCGACGGTTGTATCATTTATGCGTCCTCGTAACGCTCGATGAGCGAACGCAAACGCGCGAGCTCCTCGTTCGAGGGCCGCTCGTTTTCGATCAAACGCAACGCCAGCGCGCCGGTGCTGTTGCCGAAGAATTTCTCCACCACGTTCTTCACTGCGCTGCCGGCGGCGGCGTCGCGCGCGACGAGCGGCTGATAGATGAACGCCCGGCCCGCTTCTACGTGGGTAACGTGGCCTTTCTGCTCGAGGATGCGCAGCGTCGTCAGCACGCTATTGTAGGCGAGCGGCGGCGGCCCAAGGGCCTCGGTGACCTCGGCGACGGTCGCGCGTTCGAGGCGCCAAAGCACCTCCATGATACGCAGTTCGGCTTCGGTAAGGGTTGGCGAAGGGCGGCGGGGCATGCGTGGATCTCCTGTCTCCTAATTCTTTAAGAGAAGAATACCCCGGACGCCCGGCCTTGTCAACTAAAAGTTTAGTTTTGAGAGTTCGTTGAGGCGAAAGGGGACTAGCCGCCGGCGATTTTGGCGCGCCGGCCCTGAGCGAGGAACCAGGCGACGATCCGCTCCCGGTGATCGCCCTGAATCTCGACGATCCCGTCTTTGCTCGTCCCCCCGGTCCCGCAGTGGCGCTTGAGCGCCTTCGCGACCTCGTCGGTTTCGTGAGGGGCCAACCCGTGGACGAGGCACACAACGCTGGCTCGGCGGCGTTCCCGCGCGACGCGGATGACGCCGTCGGCGGGCATTGCGGGTTTGGGCACGCAATGCATTTCGCATGGCCCGACTCTGTATCTTCTGCGGCGCGCATGCCGGCACGAACGCGCGCTATCGCGCGCTCGCTCGCGAGGTTGCGCGCGCCGTGTTCGACCGTGGCTTTGGCATTGTCTACGGCGGCGGACGAGTGGGGCTCATGGGGTCGCTCGCCGATGCGATGCTCGCGCTTGGAGGCGAAGTGATCGGCGTCATCCCGCGCGATCTTGCCAGCGACGAGATCGCGCACAGCGGCGTCAAAGAGTTGCGCGTGGTTGACAGCATGCACGAGCGCAAAGCGCTGATGGCCGAGTTGAGCGACGGATTTATCGCACTGCCCGGTGGTTACGGCACGATGGATGAGTTCCACGAGATTCTAACGTGGCGACAACTGCGTATTCACGACAAGCCGATCGGATTGCTCAACAGCGATGGTTACTACGACCATTTGCTCGCCCTCTACGAACGCATGCGATCCGAAGGCTTTGTTGCATCCGACGGCCGCAAGCTCTTCGTCAGTGCAACGGCGATCGACGATTTGCTGGGCATTATGGCGCTTTAGCCGTGCTCTTCGCGGTACTTCTTATAACGCGGAATCGCTCTCGCCATCGCCGGCAAGAGACGCATTGAGGCGGCAAGATCGCCTTCGGCCTTAGCGCGCCCGGTCATCAGAGCACTCGGCGACATTTCGCCGCGATAGAGTGCGTCAAAAGTGTCAGCGCGCATAAAGAGTTCCACTGTCGGTTTCGGTGCATTCGGGTCGTCGACATACACGTCGTAGCGATGGCCCGGCTCCGGCTTGCGTGTCGTGTCAAGCACGATCCGAATGACCGGATCCTTCAACGTGTACGCGATCACGACGCCGTTCCCGCCGAAGAACGGGTCATCAACCGTGGCTTCATATTTGAAGAACGCTTCGAGCACTTCGCGCGCATGCGCGCTATCCCGGAATACAGCCATTACGCCTCCGCAAAGGGAAGCACCCTAGCTATTGTATCGGCTCTTGGCGCGCTTACAATAGGGTCGAGTCGCGCGCGACTGCCGCGAGATGGGCGCGCGAGTGCGCGCCAAATCGCACCAACACGGCCGAGACGTGATTGCGCGCCGTGTTGACGGAGATTTTTAAAGCGATAGCAATCTCTTTGTTTGATTTTCCGTGACAGATGAGTTCAAACACGCGATGCTGCGCCGGTGAGAGTGAAGCTAGTCTAGGATCTTCTGCGCCGCGAGCGCGACGTCGAATCTCGCGTACAAGGGCGATGTCGGGGAGCTCGGCGATCGCATCTTCAGCCTGGCGCAACCAGACTCGATCGCCCGTCAGCGCATGGAGCGACAGCGCGACCATGGCTGCTCGCCAGACCAGACCCGAGCTCTCGAACGCGGCGTGAGCGCGCGTCAGGAGAAAAATCGCCTCCTTCTCATGGGCGGGTAGTAAAGCGCTGTCCGCCAAGGCCAGGCTTGGCATCAACCGAGTGTGGATAGTGTCAAATGTCTTCATGCCTACGTTCGATGGTAGGAGGCCGGCGGGGATTCGGCAGCCCTCAAGCCTAACTACCCGATCTCAGCTATAGTATGCTAATAATCAATCTACCTGACTTCAGGTAGTAGCAGGCGTCGACCATGCCATCCGCGGAATGCGCAACCGGAGATGCCTTCGTTATTCCTCATTAGCCGAGGCCTCGAGAAAGCCGCAGCACTCTTGGCAAGCGGCCACCTTGGCGAGGCGCTCTCGGCGGTGGCAGACCGGGAAGGGGCTCCCGCCGAGCTTGTTCGTTCGCGCGTCGAGTTTCGCACGGGCGACTACGCGTGCGCACTTGCGCACGCCGAACGCGCGTATGCGTTGGCCCAGGATCAGACCGAAAGACTTACGGCGCGTAGTTCCGGCGCGATTGCTCGCGCGCGCCTTGGGCGGCCCATCGAATCCTTTGATGCTCGTGACGTCGTAAGCGTAGAACCCGACGCGCTGGGAGAACTATTGCTTGGGATCGCGGCGGCGTACGTCGCGGCGGCCGACGACACAGCGGCCGAACGATGGCTGGCCTTCTTGGAGCCTTCGGATCCGCGCATCCTCGCCGAGCACCTCCTACTGAAGGCGCGGATTGCGGGGCTGCGTCTCGCGTTTATCGATCAGGCGCACATCATTGGCCAAGTGCTCGACCTTCTCAAAGAACGCAGGCAAGAAGAGGCTGTGCTCTTTTGTGAAGCGGCCCGCATCTATGCAATTCTCGCGCGCGATCTTCCGCTAGGCGATCGCATCGAATGGTTGGCTACCGACGAAATTTCCCTTGATGGAGCGACGCGCTTCGAAGTTTTGCGCACGCGCGCGTGGACGCAAGCATTGTCCGGC
>PMUE01000185.1 GCA_003167055.1 Vulcanimicrobiota bacterium
TCATCAGCGATCGGAACGCGGCACCTTCCTTATGCATGTCGATGAAGATCTCACCGAGCTGCCCGTTCTCGTACTCCCCGGTGCGTAGGTAGACTTTATGCCCGCCGATGACCGCTTTCTGCGTGTAGCCGCTGCGGCGCGGCGGCATGCTGCGGCGCTTGGCAATGTAGCGATACACGATCTTCTCGGCCACTTGCAGCGGTTGCTGGAAGGGCTGCGTCGGCGCGACCTCTTCGTCGATCGACGCGTCGCCGCCAAGATCGAAGCTTGCGGCCAGCGGCTGCGAGAGCTTCGAGCCGTCACGGTAGAGCGCGACGGCTTTGACCATACGCTCCCAACTGTAGCGGTAGGCCTCTTTGACCTCGGCGATCGATGCCGTCTGCGGCATGTTGATCGTCTTGGAGATTCCACCACTTACGAAGGGTTGCGAAGCCGCCATCATCTCGATGTGGGCAAGCGGGCGAATATAGCGTGTCCCGTATTTGCCGCACGGTGTCGCGCAGTCAAAGACAGCGAGATGCTCATCCCTCAGCTCAGGCGCACCTTCGAGCGTCATGCGCCCGCAGATATGTGCCGAGGCTTCCTCAATCTGTTGTGTGCTAAAGCCGAGGCCGTCGCGCAAGAGCGACCAGTTCCAATCGTTGAGCTGTTCATCGGTAAACCCGAGTTTCTCTTTGCAGAACTCCTCGCCTAAAACGAACTTGTTGAAGGCGAAGGGCAATTCGAATGCACCGGGCAGCGATTCTTCCAAGCGCGTGATTGCATCGTCGTCGAAGCCCTTGGCTCTGAGCGTCGCACGGTTGATGTGCGGGGCTTCGATCAGGGTGCCGGTCCCCTTAGCGTAAGTCTCGATCGCCGCGATTTGCTCGTCGTTATATCCGAGGCGATGCAGGGCGGCGTCGACGGATTGATTGACGATCTTGAAATAACCACCACCGGCGAGCTTCTTGAACTTCACGAGCGCAAAATCTGGCTCGATACCGGTCGTGTCGCAATCCATCACCAGGCCGATCGTATTGTGCGAGATGAAGCCATTCGCGATGTAGGTGACGTTTGCAGGCACGGAAAGGTCGTATGTTAGCTGTTCGCCGCCATCTTCGTTTGCCGCTACGTGATCATAGTAGAACTCAAGCGAGCACGCCAGACTGGAATCTCCGGTTTGCCCCACGATCTGCGTAACCAGGTTGCGTGAGATGGCGCCGCGGTAGCGTCGATTCGAGTTGTAAAGAACTGCTTTCGATACGTTGCCAGAGCTAACCAGTTCGCGGAAGGCGCTTTCACCGATGTAAACATTGTCGTGCTTTCGGCCTTGCCAGGTGTTGTTATACGCGACCTTGGCTCGTTTGCGCGCTCCGATAAAGCCGGCTGCTCGCATAAACGTATCTGTGTATGAGAGATTTAACACGCGCGTGCAGTAGATCGCTGACTGGCCCCAGCCAGAGATGTCGATCTTTGTTGTCGTGGGCACGCCGAGAAGAAGGAGCAGCGTCTTCACTTCGTTGGCAAACTCCCGGGACGCCGTAGTCCAACAGGGAGACCCGCCTGTAACAGTTCCGTCGGCCTCATAAAGCCCGCGTACGAAGGCGCCGTATATCACCGGATCATTCGTCGTGAGCAGGGCATCAGGAATGCGCGGAATGTAGCCCTTACCACTATGGCCTTCGCTTGGAGGCAGCTTTTTAAAGCCACACGCCTCCCACCAGAGGGTCAGCGGCACCGAGTGGATCGCTACTTCCGTGTACCCCTTTTTCTCACTGAGCACAGGATCAAGATTAAAGAGCGACGTCGCGAGTGTGCACAGACGCGCCGCAACGTCGTTATCTTCGCGGGCGACGCAGAACCGAAGGCCCTTGCTGTGGAACGAACCATCACCCATGAAGTAGCCGATGAATTCGGCCAGATCGGCAGTCATCGTTCGAGGCACGCGCGTTGTATAATCGCCGGTCCAATATTCTTCGCCGAGGTCAGGCAATGTTACCGTCGTTGGCTCGCCAATAAAGCGGCCCATCGAAAGCGCAACGACGTCGTCCTTGGTGACGTCAGCCATGCGCTTCCACTGAAGATCACCAGTTTCGGCATCCACAACCTTGATTCGATGCGTCGGCGTTCCCTGAATGACGTAGCCGCTATTCGTTATGATACGGCGCGTATGCTCGACGCCGTTAACAAAAAACTTCGTGGCTTTCTGTTCGCCATCATCCGTTAGAACGCGAAAGTCGACGTCCTGCCATTTATCGCCTGCGACGTCACCGAGACGATTGAGACGCATTAGTCCGCGATCAGTGATCACCATTGAGTTGCCGGCTAGGCAACCCGTTGGCGCGATCACCACAGTTTGGGCGTTGCGGAAGCCAGAAACCTCACCAATCGCGAGGGCATCGTCCCACATTTTGCGCGCGAGCGCCCAGGTTTCTTGCGTGAAGAGCGTCGGCGCGTAGGTCACCGGTTTCACGGTAAGCGCTTCATATTCGCCAAGGCTGACGTCGTATGCAGAATTGCGGTGATTGCGAATCACGCGAAGCATCGGCTCGCGATTTGCTTCAAACCGTGCAAACGCGCCGAGTTGCTGCGCCATCTCTGCCGAGGTACGATAGGCTGCGCCCGTCATTAGCGCATTGACCGCGGCGCACCAGCCGTATGCCTCTTCGGAATCGTATGGCAAGCCCATGCGCATAAGAAGTGTGCCGAGGTTCGCATAGCCGAGTCCCAGCGTGCGGTAGCCATGATTCTTCTCAGCTATCGTCTTCGAAGGCATCTGACCCATCGTGACCGAGATCTCGAGCGTCGTCGTCCAATAGCGCGACGCTTCGGCAAAACGCTGCGCGTCGAAACCACCACGTGCATCTTCGAATTTGACCAAATTCATGCTAGCGAGGTTGCACGCCGTGTCATCTATGAACTGGTATTCGCCGCAAGGATTAGTTGCATTGATCCGTTCATCGTTGGAGCACGTGTGCCACTCTTGAATCGTGTCGTCGAATTGCAAGCCGGGATCGGCGCACTGCCACGCGGCAAGACCGATTTGTTCCCACAGATCGGCGGCCTTGATCGTCTTGACCGTGTTCCCGTTGGTGCGCGATGTCAGCGCCCAATCGTCATTTTTGTCGAGGGCGTTGAAGAAGGCGTTGGTTAAGCGAACAGAGTTGTTCGAGTTCTGGCCCGAAACCGTGTTGTACGCTTCCGAATCCCACGCGGTGTCGTACTCGTCGATCTCGAGACTCTTAAAGCCCTGGCGTGCGTAATCAAGCGCCTGTTGCGTCGCGCCGCTAGGCACACCCATTGCGAGCGCCTTGCGCAGCGCCTCACGCAAATGCGAATTAAAAGCGATATCGAATCGTGACGATTCCGGAACGCGCGTATCGTGCGCTGCTGCCATTATTGCATTGAGTTGGTCTTTGAGAATACGCGAGCCGATCACCAAATCCGCGACCTTGCGCTCCTCGGTGACTTTCCAATTGACGAACTTCTCGATGTCCGGATGGTCGGCGTTGAGCACCACCATCTTGGCCGCGCGTCGCGTTGTCCCGCCCGATTTAATTGCGCCGGCCGCGCGATCGAAAACTTTGAGGAACGACATCAAACCGCTCGACGTACCACCGCCGGTGAGTTTCTCGCCCTCGCCGCGAAGGCGCGAGAAGTTTGCACCCGAGCCTGAGCCGCCTTTGAAGATGCGCGCTTCGCGAAGCAACCCGTCGAAGATCCCGCCTTGATTGACGAGATCGTCTTCGATCGAAAGAATGAAACAATTGTGAACGACGACGTTTCGCGTCAGGAAGCTGCCGCTCTTCGTCTGGATATCGTAAACCGGCATTACGCCGGCCGGCGTAATCGAGACAACATTAAGCAGGCGCTCCTTGCGTGAGTACTTCCCAGGCCGCAGGAACGTTTGCATCAACTTGTGCGATTTGTCGTCATCAATAAAGCCGACGTGCTCGGCGAATCGCAGGCGATCGGATTCGCGAGCGATCTGCACTTTGGTGAACGGCTTACGCGTGTCGTCATATGGGCCGTACGTCCGTACGATGTTGCCGATGCCGAGATTGCGTAAGAGCGCCGAGATATCATCGGCGAATTCGCGCGAGATCGTTCCAAATTCAACCTTACCCTGGCTCGTGACGCACCCATCGGCTTGGAAGAGCGAACGCAGGTACTCGCACACGGCGTCACGGCCGAGGCGCATAATCGCTTTAGGTACGCGGAGCTCTTCGCTTCGCCGTTCGAGTTCATACTGCTCAACGTACGAGCGGAGCACTTCACCGTAGTAACGCCGGCGCGTCACCTGGACACCGCCTATCGGTGTCGGGCGGGTCGATTCGTTGTAATGCAAGCCGGCAAGTGCGATGTCTGAAATAACGCTCAAATGGGTGCGCTCGTCACCATTTACAGCCATAGCCTCGAGCGTGAGGCTCCGGTTGGTGCCGGTCCGATATTGCCCAACGAAACCGTCGCCCTGCACCCAGCCCGCAAGTGAAGCCTCGGCAATATCTGCCAGCGAAGCCGAGCGTTTAAGGATTGTTGTATTCGTTTTCTCGATAAGGCGATCGCCGGGCTCCAACTCGTCGATTCGCTTCCATGCAGCGGTCCGCGATTTCGTCGTCTTTACGCGAACGCGATGATCTGCGGTAGCCTCAATAAAATTACCGTTTGAGAGGCTGACGCGCACCACGGGCTTGGTTCCGTTCGGCATGACAGCAACGACCTGGGTGAGGCCGTGCTCGTCATAGACCCATTGACCGATCATCTTGCCGTCGACGATATCGCCAATCGGAATTGGGCCATCGGGAGTAGATACCAACGCGTGGTGCGGCAGGCACGCCGAAACTTGCGGATGTTCGAAGGCCGAGCTCGAGCGAACAGCTTCGCCGCTTTTGGGGTCGACAAAATAGTGGCCTTGCGCCGGCCCGGAAATGCCGTACGCCCAATGCAAACCGGTGTTAAACCATTGCGGTGAATTTGGTGCCCCAACTTGTCGCGCGAGCATTGCTGCCATCTCGTCGTAATAGACGCGCGCATCGTCTTCGGAATCGAAATAGCCCGACTTCCAGCCCCAATACGCCCAGCAGCCCGAGAGCCGGTTAAAGACTTGGCGTGCGTCACGCTCGGAACCGAAGGTCGCGTCTGACGCGGCCTCGGAGCGCCACAGCCATTCGGGCACGCCCTCCTCGGCTACACGCACGGTCGCGGTTGGAACGCCGGCTTTCCGGCAATACTTCTGAGCGAGGACGTCGACGGCGACCTGACTCCACCCGGTCGGCACCATCACATCCTTGGCTTCAAAAATCACCGACCCGTCGGGGTTAACGATCCGGGAGGTGCGCGGCTCGAACTCAAGGCCCGCATACGGATCGCCGGGGGCCGAATAGAGACGACGGAACTTCATGGGGAGCTGCTCCTTGCGCGTGCTGAGGCGGACTTGTTGTCTTCGAGAGGCGCGATGCGAACACCTGTTCGCTATGAGCGAGATCGACAGACCGGTGGGACACCTATTGTGCCACACCTGTCTCATTGCCACAAGATATTGGGGTCGTCGGGCTCAACTCCTTGTGCCGGAGCTGTGGAAAACGACAAAAATCGGAGGACGGCCCGAGGATGAGGCCTCCGCCGCGAGGAGAGCCTGTGGAGCCTTCCGAGGATACCGGGGATAAGCCGTCGGAACGGCAGCCCTAATGTTCGGTCCGGATCGTTATGTCACGCGTCTTGCCACGGTCGCCATCGAGGAGCTCCGCGGCCAAGGCTTTCGCGGGCTCATCGTGGACCTCGACAACACCCTGATGGGGTTCCGGCAGACCGAACTCGAGGCCGACCACCTGGATTGGGTGGCCCGCGCCCACGATCACGGCTTTCGCATGGTGATGGTTTCCAACAACTTCACCGAGCGCGTCACCGGCATCGCGCGCCAGCTCGATATCCCGTGCATTCCCAACGCCCTCAAGCCGCTGCCGTTCGGCGTAATGCGGGCGATTCGCATGCTCGACATGCCGCGTAAGCAGATCGCGGTGGTGGGCGATCAGCTCTTCACCGACGTGCTTTCAGGAAAACTGTGCGGGCTCTACACGATTCTCACCGAGCCGATCGAAGCCAAGGATTTTCCGATCACCAAGATCTTTCGGTTTTTCGAACGGCTGATGCTGCCGGATCGGCCCAGCTCGTGAGACTCGCAGTCATCGGTGATCCGGTCTCGCATAGCCGCAGTCCCGAGATTCATCGCCAGTTTTTGCGCGAGGCCGAAATCGAGGACGCAAGCTACGTCGCGATCCGCGTGCCGATGATCAATGCCGTCTCGGTCATTCGGCGCATGCGCTTGGATGGCTACACCGGCGCCAACGTCACTACGCCGCTCAAAGAAGAAGCGCTAGCCGCCTGCGATACACTCAGCGAAGAAGCGCAGCGCGCACATGCCGTCAACACGATTTTTTTCGGCTCGCAGATTCTCGGCCACAACACCGACGGCATCGGCGCGCGCAGTGCGCTAGAAGCGTTGCTGGAAGAATCGATCGCGCTCAAGCGCATCGGCGTGCTCGGCTACGGTCCGACGGCGCGGGCGATTCTCGGTCATTGTTCGGAGAACGACGCGTATCTCTTCGTGTGGGGTCGCGACCAAGCAAAGGTGCGTGACGCCTGCGAGCGCTACGACGCGCAACCCTGGCCGAGCGACAATCCGCCCGAGATCGTGATCAGCACGTTGCCGCCGAAAGTGCGCTTCGAACCCGACATGCTCGAGGCACTGATGCGCGCCGACATCCTGATGGATGCTAACTATGGCTCCCGTTCAACCTTGCACCACCAATTCGAACGCGAAATCATCACTGGCGATGCGATGCTCGAAGAACAAGCGCGAGCCTCGTTTGATTTCTGGTTGGCGCACGTAGAGGGTGTAGCACCCGAACGCGGCTAACTTACTAAGTAATGTCAGGCGCACGGTCTTCCGGGTTTCCCGGTGCGGCGCTAGCTTCGCTCATTGTTACAGCGAGCGCTTTCGTCGCATGTTCCGGCGGGAATACGACGACCTACGTGTACGTCACGGCGAGTCCGTCGGGCGCGCCGACGTCATCACCCACCTCGACACCGACCGCGCCGCCGGCCGGCGTGCTCAGCGCCAATCCCACCTCGCTTTCCATCAACGGCACCGGCGCATCGTACGCCCAGAACATCTACGTTCAGGAAACCGGCTATACCGGCGCGTTCAGTGAGAGCGACACCTGCGCAACGATTGCAACGGTGACGCCGAGTAACGGTGCGGGACCGGCGACGACATTTACCGTCACACCGTCGGCAGCCGGAACGTGCGCCGCGAAATTCGCCGATACGAACGGCAATCAGACCTCGGTTGCCGTTACCGTCACGACCACAGGGTTCACGGTCCAGACGCGGTGATGATACGGCGCCTCGCGTCCTTTGCATGCACGCTCACACTCGTGGCGTGTGCGGGTCGCGGGATGGCGCCAAACGCAGGTCCGAATCCGACGGTTGCAGCGAGTCCAACGCCGCCGAGCGCCGGCGGAAGTCTCGTGCGCGAGAGCTTCACGTTTTTGCCGCCACCGCCCAGCTCGACGAATGCCGCGCATCACCCGCTGTATGTTACAGCTGATATAGCATCGGTACAAATCACGCTCGATTCGGTCAACGGCAGCGCACCGTCGACCAATGCACCATTGAGCGTCACGACAAACCTGACGATCACGACGTGTCCATGCACGGTCTACGGACCGAGCGTTCCGCCGGGAAGCGACACGTTTACGCTCACCGCATATGACGAACCGAACTCGAGCGGGAATCTGATCGCGACCGCAACACCGACCTACACGATTGCCGCGGGACAAGCCAACAATGAGAACGTGACGCTCAACGGCGTTCCCGCGCGGTTCTCACTAAGCTTCTCAGGGAAAGCGCCGGATGCCGGGGCATCGACGACGACGACGCTATCGGTGACGGTGTTCGATGGCGACGGCAACACGATCATGGGAACCTACGCTAACGCGGTGACGCTCGCCGACAGCGATACCAGCGGCGCGACGTCGATCGCGACGAGCGGCAGCGATAATCCACCCGCGAACGGTTTGCTCAGTTCGAACGACAGCGCGATGCTGACGTACACCGGACTTGCAATCCCACCGGCAACGATTACCGCAACCGCGAAAAGCGCAACCGGCAGTGGGTCGTACGCTCCCGCGCTACAGCCAATCACCGTCACGACATCCGACGTGCAGAATCCTAACTACATCGGCGTCGATCTCTACGCCACCAGCGGCGCGGGCTCGACCGCTACGTTCAGCGCGAGTGAAGTTGGTTGGACTAACGCGCCGTACAACCAGTCGTTCACCGCGACCGCGAACGGCTGCAGCAGCGTTGCGACCGTCGCGCCCGCGAGCGGAACGTCGTTCACGGCAACGGTGGTGGGCGCGCCGACGGCAGGCACGTGCACGCTGACGCTCGCCGACGGAAGCGGACAAACGCAAAGCGTCACGCTCGCATATACTCAGTTCACCTACACGGGCGGGGCGCAGTCGATCATCGTTCCGGCGGGAGTAGCAAGCGTTGCAATCGCCGCATACGGGGCGCAGGGAGCTGCTAACGCCGCTGCCGGCGGCGACGGTGGCGAGGCGCAGGGGACGTTCACGGTGGCTGTGGGAC
>PMUE01000247.1 GCA_003167055.1 Vulcanimicrobiota bacterium
GCCCCCGCCGCCACCACCGCCGTCAACGGTCGAAGCTCCGCCGCCGTTGCCGAGTCCGCCGCTCTGCGCGGCGCCTCCGCCCACGCCACCCGTGCTCAATCCCGCTCCGGCTCCGCCTTCTGCCCCCCCTCCGCTGGAGCCGACCAGTCCGCCGCCGTTGCCGCCACTCCCACTCGTGCCGAGGCCACCGCCGCCCCCGGCCACGATCATCCGATCGCTCATGAGATCGTTTCCTAAACGCACGTCGGAGGCGCCGCCCCCGGGACCTCCGACGCCACCCGCTTCGCTCTCCCCGAGACCGCCGCCATTGAACCCGGCGACCGTGAGGCTTCCGGTGCCCACGCCTCCAACGACCACGTACATGGTTTGGCCGGCTTGCGCGGTCGTGATAATTCCCTGCGCCTCGCCACCATATCCGCCCGTCGGGCCAACGGGCACGGTGGTTCCCGGGAATCCTCCGGCTCCATATGCGGTGACCGCGATGCTCGTGACGCCGGCTGGTATGACAATCGATTGCACGCCGTTGGTGTACGCGAATTGCGTGTATGCAAGCGTGAGCGCCTGACTTTGCCCAGCGCCGTCTGCGAGCGTCAGTGCGCATGTTCCAGGGGTCGGCGCGCCGGCAACGGTCGCGGTGAACGACGTTCCACTCGCGGGAGCGACGGTCGCAACGTTATTGCAGCCACTCGCGGTCGTAGCAGCAAACGATTGGTTATAGGGAGCGTTGGTCCAACCGATCTCACTCGCGCTGAACGTTCCGGTCGAGCCTGTTCCGCTGGTGGCGTAGAGATCGACGCCAGCGAACCCGGGGTTTTGCAAGTCCGGCGTGGTGATCGTAATTGGCTGCAGCGCTGGTGCGAACGACGCCGCGGTACTCGCGGTTTTGGCCCTAGCGGCAATGGTGACTGGAGCAATAGCTAGTCCGTTATAACCCAGCGTCGCAGTGTCACTCGAACTGAGCAGCTCACCGGGCTGCGGATTGTCGCTTCCGCTCGTTGTGATCGAGCTCGCGCCGCTCGTATCGGAGTCAGTGATCGACACCGGCGTAGCATACGTGCCGAGAATCGTGTTGCCGTCGCCGTCTTCTACTGTCACCGAAATACTCGCTGGTCCCCTAAATGCCGTTCCGGCCGTGGCGTTGGGTGCCACAAGCGAAACGGCAGCCGGCACGCCGTTGAGCGTCACGTTCTCGTTGTTGGCCTGCCCCGACGCAATCGTGTAGGTCGGCGATGCAGTCGCGATCAGATTCCCAGTCGCATTCGGTTCGTCGTAGGCGGTAAGCGTAAAGGTGTCGCTTCCCGGCGGTACGCCCGGGCCGTAGACGACGCACGGACAGCTCGTGATCGTGAGGTTCGTCGTGACGCTGAGTGGTCCGCCGGTCGTCGGCGCGCTGCCGTTGACCGAATCGAGCGTGATTTGTACCGATGCTATATCAGCTGTAACATACAGCGGGTGATGCGCGGCGTTTGTCGACACGGGCGGCGGCGGCAAAAACGTGAAGCTTTCGCGCACGAGAGTTGGACCGCTGCTTTGCGGTGGCGTTGGGCTCGCCGCAACGGTCGGAAGGCCGCTCGGCGCTACACCACGGCCCGCGCACGCTGCAAGCATCAAGGCGCATACGACAGCGACGACGCGTCGAATGCTCATCGCGTCTGAACCGTGAATCCTGTCGTCGTGACGGTGATCGCAACCGAGATTGTACGACCGTTCGTATCGGCGAATTTCGCAGCACAGGTTCCGGCGCCCGAGGGCGTTACGGTAAACGTCGCGGCCGGCCCCGCGCCGGTGTTTGGCGTTACCGAAGCGATCGACGTGCAGGTGTCGTTCTCATTGAAAGCGCCGGTGTAGCCAGCTTCTTGAATGTAGACGCTCTGTGCGTACCCTGCGCCGGTTCCGTTGATCGAAAGCGAGGTGGGATTCGCGCTCATCGTGCCGGGCGGCGGAGGTGTCGGCGTCGCGGTTGACGATGAGGTCGGTGAAGAGGACGGTGAACCCCCCGGACTCGCCGTCACGTACACATAGGTCGTCGTATTCCCGCCGGAACATGCGCCAAAAGCGCTCGCTGTAACAATCAGCGAAGCTAGCGCCGCACCGGGAAACCCGCGCGCGCTTGACATTGCACTTAAGTTAGCCGCGCTCGGGCGCTACACCCTCCACGTGCGCGAGCCAAAAATCAAATGCCGCTCGCGCCTGCTCTTCGAGCATCGCGTCGCCGGTGACGATCTCGCGCTCGAGTTGATGGTGCAAGGTCGACCGTGAGCCGTAATTGGTATCCATCAACACATCGGCGCGCATCAGCGCATCGAGCATTGGTGGCGCCAACGGGAATCGAACCCGGTGATGAGGGTGCACGGGGCTGCATACTAACTCGGATTCTGGGAAAAACGCGGGAGGGGATGACGGATGGCTGCACCGGAGTGCACCCTACTGCACCCCGTAAGTAGAACACCGAGTAGAAGGGCGGCCGATCTGATCCAGGCGTGGCCGCCTTCATATCGGTCCTTCGAATGAGGGGCCTGAAAAGTCTCTAATCGCCGCCAATGCCAAACCAGCGCAGAAGCTGCGAAACGAGACGCCGTACTGCAGATTGCGGGCGCCGACGCATTCGCGGATTATCTCGCTCCCGCGCGAACAGGATCATTTCATCTGTACATGTGCCGGCCCAACGCACGAAACCATTTCTTATGAAGTAATGTGACCGGCACGGAAACGAGTTGTTCCCAATCGACGGCATGATCGTGGGGCGGCCGTCCTGGATCGACAATGACCAATGGCCGGGGCGCAAGCCCGTGACAGCCTCATAACCACATCCGCATGCACACAAGTGGCTGGCAATATAAAATTTCGGAGCGTGATAGACGATCCCCGGCTCGAGCAGTTGCGGAATTGTGTCGACCTGCTTGTAAGCGAACGTTTTAATGGCACTCATCGACAAGGGCCGTTATCGATACGGTTAAAGTCAACGGTATATATACACGACTGACCTTCCTCCTGAGCGCGATAGAACCCCAAGCACTTCTTCCAGCGGATGACCGCCAGGGTAGCGTTCATCGCGTTCAAATCGGCGATTTGAATATTCGTCGCGTATTCGTCGTCGACGTCGGCAAATGAGATTGCGTGGCGCGGAGTGCGACACGCTTCATTGCTTAGAATCGTATGCATCGATCCGATGAGTATGCGTTCAGCGAGCGACACGCCCATACCGACGTCGATAAAGGGTTTCCCGAGCCTGACCAACTCGTCGACGATGTGGCGCTTAGCGGTCGGCGCATCGATACACAAAAATGTGAAGTCTACCTCACCGAAGCCTTCCGGAAGACCGTCAAGGTTAATCGGGTAAGGCACAATGCCTCGATGGATGGCGGAGTACTTCTCGAAGAAATACTCAACCTTGCGCTTCCGCGGATTAGCGAAGATATCGTCAACGGAAGCTGCGCCTGGGGACCTGAAGGCATTGTGCTGCGAAAGCCAATCGCCATCATAGAGACGAATTTCTTTCACCGGCGTCTTGGAGACGAGATCGAGGACGTACGAGCCAGTACCTCCGACACCGATGATGGCAATAATGTGGCCAGCTAATTTCTCCGACACCGCGGTGATGCCAGCGCGGGTCGATGCTGTGTCAGGGTACACAAATACGGAAGGCTCGTCGCCTAGATCGAGTACTCGACCGGTCAGCGGTGTGGCTGCCGCATCGAGGCGCTTGGCATACTTCCACGTCTCGTCGACGTACGACGTGACCAGGTCGT
>PMUE01000359.1 GCA_003167055.1 Vulcanimicrobiota bacterium
TGCGCGCGATGAACGGCAAGACGATCGAGGTGATCAACACCGACGCCGAAGGCCGGCTCATTCTCGCCGATGCACTGGTCTACGCAAATAAGCTCGGCGCAACCAAGATCGTCGACACCGCCACGCTGACCGGTGCGTGCGTGATCGCGCTGGGCCACGCCGCCAGCGCCGCCGTCGGCAATGACGACGCGTTTACCAATGAGTTTCTCGCCGCCGCTAAACCGACCGGCGAACGCTACTGGCAAATGCCGCTCTACGACGAATATGCAAGTGCGATGAAGAGCGACATCGCCGACCTGAAAAACACCGGCGGCCGACCCGGCGGCACGCTGACCGCGGCGGCCTTCCTGAAAGCCTTTGTCGACGACACGCCGTGGTTGCATCTCGATATCGCCGGCACGGCGTATCTCGACAACGAGTCGGCGTGGCAGGCGAAAGGTCCGACCGGCACGCCGGTACGCGCCTTTGTCTCACTCGTCGAAACGCTGGCGGGCGCCCCCGTCGTCCACGCCAACGGACACGCCACCTTGTCATCCCGAGCGTAGTCGAGGGAGTATCGTAGCGTTCCGCGCGTACTTCGTCGCTCGTCAGAGTGGGTGGTTCGCCGAAGGCATTGCGAATACGGCAATCGCCTGGCAAGTCTACGCGATCCGTCATCAGGCCCTCGATCTTGGACTCGTGGGCCTGATCGCTTTTCTGCCGCAATTGCTGCTGGCCGTGCCGGCCGGCTTGATCGCCGATCGACTGGACCGGCGCGCGGTCATCATCGTCACCAATATCGGCGCCCTGATCGGCTCGCTGCTGTTCGTTATGCTCGCGGTCCAGCATTCACAATCGATCGCCGCCTATTTCGGCGCGCTGTTGCTGTATTCAACCGCCGATGCGCTGGGTGTTCCGGCAACGCGCGCGATGTTGCCGTCGCTGGTGACCGGTGAGCGCCACTTGCGCGCGACCGCGCTGATCTCGTCGGTCTCGCAATTCGGTACGATCGCGGGGCCGGCGCTCGCCGGAATACTGATCGCCTTCTCGGCCGCATCGGCATTTGCGGTTGCCGCATTGCTGCAAGTCGCCGCCATCGTGGCCTTCTTCTTCCTCGATTCGCGCGTGCCCACCGAGCAGCACGACGAATCACTCTGGCAATCGGCGGTTGGCGGCTTTCGCTTCGTCATCGATCGCAAGATCATCCTCGGTGCAATCTCGCTCGATCTCGTCGCCGTACTCTTCGGCGGCGCAACCGCGTTGCTCCCGATCTACGCGACGCAGATCCTCCACGTCGGTGCAACCGGCTATGGCGTGTTGCGCGCTGCACCCGCGGTCGGTGCTGCCATTGTCGGACTGTGGCTGATTCGCCGGCCGATCCAGCGCAACGGGGCGCGCTGGCTCTTCTGGTGCATCGGCGGATTCGGTGTGTCCACGATTGTCTTCGGCCTTTCGCACAACATGCCGCTCTCGCTGCTGGCGCTGGCCGCGACCGGCGGCTTCGATATGGTGAGCGTGGTGATCCGCAATGCGCTCACGCAACTCGGTGTCCCGGCGATGATGCGTGGCCGCGTCAGCGCCTTCGAAAACGTTTTCATCGGCGCATCGAATCAACTCGGCACGTTTGAATCGGGTATGGTTGCCGCGTGGCTGGGGCCGGTCGCATCCGTCGTGCTCGGTGGCTGCGCGACGGTCTTCGTCGTCGCGCTCTGGGTCGGGATCTTCCCAGCCCTCCGCCGCTTCGACCACTTAGACGTGTCATCCCGAGCGTAGTCGAGGGAGCGACGTAACTACGGCGAACCGCTGAACACTGTGTTTCGCAGGGCCGCCGTTGTGCTGGCCGGTACGCTCTTCTTGACCCTCGCCGCCAACGACGAGCCGCGCAAGAACGCGTACACCCAACCCCACGTTTTACGCATGGGCGACATCGGTGACGTCACGTCACTAAATCCGATGTTCATACAGTACGAGGTTCAGAGCCGCCTAGCTTCGATGACGATGGCGTGGCTCACCAAGTACGATCATGCAAATCGCCCGGTTCCCGAGCTCGCCACGGTTGTGCCGGCCAAAGCGAACGGCGGCGTATCTGCTGACGGCAAGACGATCACCTTCCATCTGCGCAAGGATGCGCGTTGGTCAGACGGCGCGCCGTTCAACGCCGACGACGTCGTTTTCACGACAAAGATCATTCTCGATTCGAAAACGCATGTAATCACGCGCGAAGGCTGGAATCGCATCGTCAGCATTGACGAGCCCGACAAATATACCGTGGTCTTTCATCTCAAGGAACCGTACTCGCCGTTCTCTACGTTCTTTAGCAGCGGCACAGTCGGTCCGGCGATTTTGCCCAAACACGTGCTCGAGCATAGCCCCGATATTAACACCGACCCCTATAATGCGAAACCGATAGGCATCGGTCCGTTCCGATATCTCGAATGGCGCCGCGGCGATCGCATTATCCTCGAAGCGAATCCCTATTACTTCCGCGGTTCGCCCAAGCTCCAGCGCATCGAATACCACGTCGTTCCAAGCCGGGACACGCTCTTCGTGCAGATGCAAACCGGCGAACTTGATTTATGGGTAGGCGCCGCCCGAGCATACTACACTCGGCTGACGGCGTTGCCGAACGTGACGGTCTTGCGCCGGCCTAGCTACGTCTATACGCACCTCGACTTTAACCTCGCACGTCCAATCTTGCAAGATATCCGCGTACGTCGCGCGCTCGGGTTGGCGATCGATCGCGTTACGATCAAGGAAAAGATCGGCGAGGGGCTCGGCATCGTTCAGGAAGGCGTGTGGTCCCCGTCAAGCCCATTCTTCGATCCCAATATCAAGACGACGCCGTTTGATCTTGCCCAGGCCAACGCACTGCTCGACGCGGCGGGCTGGAAGCGCACGACCGGCGACTATCGTCAGAAAGACGGGCAACCGCTTACGATCGAGTTCGTGACCAGCGCTGGTTCGCAAGACATTGACACAGAGATCGAACTGATTCGTAGTTGGTGGAAATCAATCGGCGTAGACCTTGAACTACGCGAATATAATCCTTCCCTTATCTTCGCACCGGCGGACAGCGGTGGCATCGTCTATACTGGGAAATTCGATGTTGTGCTCTTCGCCTGGAACCCCAATGCGGCCGGGTCGATGGTCGTAACCTATGGGTGCAACGATTGGCCGCCCCATGGTCAAAATGAGATGCGCTGGTGCAATCGTCTCGCACAGTCGGCAATGGATCGATTCGTTCTATCCTACGATCCTGTCGAACAACATAAGCTCAACGACATCGTGCAGGAACAGTTAGCGTCGGATATGCCGACCTACGTGCTGCAAATCAACGAAGACCTTTTTGCCATGAATTCGGATCTGCGGAACTTTCATCCGAACACGGTCACGCCGTTCGACGACATGATGAACGTCGATATTTAGCTCGCCGTCAACGCCAGCTCTGCTGCCGCTTCCGCTCCAAGCGTCGCACCCTCCGCGGCGAACGCGTCGATCTGGTCCTGCGAAAGTTGCTCGCGTAACGATGCGAGAAGAATCTCGTATATCTGACGATCAAGCGGACCTCTGGCTATTCCCTTCGACCAATAGGACGCGTCAACGAAGCCTGTCAAGAGCGCGGCATCTCGTGGACGAGCGCGAATGGCGGCCACCGCCGCCAATAGTTCCGTCGTTCTTGGACCCGAAGAGTCGAACTCGCGGCGGTCGCCTCGCCCATGGCTCAGGGACTGTTTCCCTGCCGACTCGGCACCGTCGACGTCGCCATGGACGAGCTTATAGCATCCAAGATCGCAACGGATATTATCCTCCAGTCCCGAGAATGCGGAGCGCGACGCGATACGTGCGAGTGTCTCCTCCGCAATCTGGATCCCCCGCGGTATATCACCGGCACAGTACGCATAGAGGCCGCGCAATCTGGACGCGTATAGCAGAAAGGTCTCGTCTCCGCTGGTCTCGCCGAGGGCCGCGAGTTCGTCGATATCTATTCGTGCTTCTTCGGGCCGATCGGACCGCACGTGATTAAACGCACGCACGTTGAGAAAGTCGGCATAGGGTGTGCCACGCCGCAAGTCTGCCCCCGTGAGCGCCTCCAGCGCGTGAGCGAGCGCTTCCTCTGCTTCCTCCAAGCGCCCCCGGGCAGAAAAATTTGTTGCCACGCCCGTGTGCAGATTCGCTATGCCGAGCCGGTCGCCGAGACGTTCGTGGAGGGCAGCCGCGCGTTCGATCAATGCAGGCGGAACGAACCCATCCGCCCGTAACAGCTGAGCGCGGAGCAATCGTGCAACGACGCTCGGATAGCGTCCTTCGTCGATGCGTTCGAGCGCGGCGTCGACCCAGCGCCCAGACTCGTAGTAGTTCCCCGAAAAGTACCAGAGCGCGCGTAGACCACCGGCGATCCGTCCCGCAATCACCGCGTCGTCCTCGGCATCCGAGCGAAGTGCCCACTCGATCACCGTGCGCATGTTGTCAAATTCGGGCAGACATTGCGCAAGCCAGGCAGTTCGCGACATCTTCTGAAACGCGACCTCGGCGAGATCGGCGAAATCGGCCGCCCAGCGCGCATGCCGGCGGCTGACAAGCGTTGTTTCACCGGCAGCTTCGAGCCGCTCGAGTGCGAAGGCGCGGACCGATTCGAGGAGGACGTAACGGGCTTCTTCTTCTTCGAAGACCGCGTTGATCAGCGACTTGTCAACGAGCAATGAAAGAACGTCCGGCACGGCGGCCGCTGCGAGCGTCTCGCCGGCGCAAACGGCCTCCGCGGCTTCGAGCGTCAGGCCTCCGGAAAATATCGCGACGCGGCGTAGTAACACCCGCTCCGGCTCACTCAAAAGATTGTAGCTCCACTCGATCGTTGCGCGCATCGTCCGCTGCCGCGTCTCGCCGAGACGCTCGCGCAAACCGCTCAGCCCGAATGCCGAAAGGCGCGCGGCAGCGAGTTCGATTGCGAGCGGAACACCATCGAGGTGACGACAGATATCGGCGACGATCTCGCCGCGTTTCGGCGTTAGCGCAAAGCGCGGCTCCACAAGAATCGCCCGCTCGATAAACAGCGAAGCCGCCGTCGACTCAGGAAGCGGCGCGACGCGATAGGTAGCTTCCCCCACGATCCCGATACGCTCGCGGCTGGTGGCAAGTATGGTGACCGTATCGCAGGACTGAAGGATCGCCCGAGCAACGGCTGCTACACCGGTGATCAGGTGCTCGCAATTGTCCACGACGAGGAGCACTTTGCGGCCGCGAAGTGTCTGCGCAACCGCCAGTGCCGGTTCGGCGCTTGCGTCGAACGAGGTCTTCATGGTCCCGGCAATCTTACTTGCGACGAGCGTGCCGTCGCGCAGAGACGAGAGATCGATAAACCAGATCTCGTCGCCTCGGCTCGGGAGCAACTGCGTTGCGACCTCGAGGGCGAGACGTGTTTTGCCGATCCCACCTGATCCAGTCACGGTGACCAAACGATGCTTTGCTAGCAGCGAGGCGAGATCGCCAAGTTCGCGCTCCCGGCCGATGAACGAGGTTAGTTGCTGCGGAAGATTGTGCAGCGGCTGGCCTGGGGCTGGGCTGCTACTCGTGCTCCGCGCACGGCCGTGTGCCGCTGCCAGCTCGAGCTCCGCGCGCTGCTCGGTTGACAGGCCCAATGCATCGGCGAGAAGCGTCACGGTCACGCGATAAGGCGCGCGGCGCGCGCCGCGTTCGAGCGCACTTACCGCCTCTCGGCTCAGTCGTGCGCGTTCGGCTAAGTACTCTTGCGAAAGACCGCCTGCCGATCGATAATGCCGGAGCAATTCTCCGAATCGCGTCGGCTCGACGCCCATCGAGCGCATACGCCAATCTAGCGCCGAGTCGAACGAAAAGTCAACGTTAAAAGGCAACGTTTCCGCAGTATCAGGAGATAGCCACCCGAAGGTTGCTCGTAGATCTCCCCTCCGGCCTGGAGCGCCCGCTCGAGCGAGCGCAAAGCCATCGTCGATTTCACGGCGTGCCGCGCATCATCCACATGCCACCATCGTTAAAGTCGGTGGCGCTGACGCTGCACACCACGTTATTGTTATTCCGAAACGGCGAGTAATATGTGTGCGCGATCGTCACTCCGGGTGAAAAGATCCCACTATCCACAATCGTCTTCGTCGACGAGCCGTCCTTGAGCGTAAACGCCACTGCTGTGATCGGTACCTGAGTAACATTGATGAACTTGATGCTGAGGTAGCGCGCGATCAGCGTCCGTTGGTTCGCATCGGGGCCGCCTCGGTAAGCATATGACGGGTTGTTGCTGCAAGAAGTAATTCGAATCGGCACCGAGGCGACGACGACAGCGAGCATGAATGGAGAAATAAACATGACGACAATCCTTTCGTTAGTGTGCTTGTTCTTAAGCTAGGTGCAATCGCTCGCCCAAAAGGCGCGCGATCTCGTTGGTTGCGTCGAGACATTTCTTCGAGTGCGTTGTCATCTGAATGATGCCGTGCGGCAATTCGGGGTAGTGCACATAGGTGATATCGTTGCCGGCCGCGGCCAACTTCTGGGCGTAGGCGTGACCAACGTCGCGCAGCATGTCGTAGCCACACGTGACGAGTAGCGCGGGTGGAAGTCCCGAGAGGTCGGGGGCGTTCAGCGGCGTGATGTAAGTTTGCGAGTAGTCCGTTCCTTGCGCCAAAAGCTCCCACACGAAGAGCAGCACGCCGGCGGTATCGACGTAGCCCCCAGAAACGTTTTCGACGCCGGCACGCGTATTGAAGGGCATCGCCGTTTCCGGGTACAGCGGCATCTGCAGTGCGAGTTTGGGGCCGCCTTCGTCGCGCAGTTTGAGCGAGATCGTACAGGTCATGTTGCCGCCGGCGGAGTCACCACCTAAGGCAATGCGGCCGGGATCTATGCCGCGCTGCGACGCGTTTTCGAACAACCAGCGAACGACGAATTCACCTTCGTCCATTTGCGTGGGCCATTGATACTCGGGCGCGAGTTTGTAGTCGACTAAGTAGACCTGTGCACCGCTCACTTCGGCGATACGCCGCATCGCGGTATCGAACTGGTCGAGCGACCCGACGATGAATCCGCCGCCGTGCAGGTAGACTAGCGCACCACCGTCGCCCGGTCCAGGCTTCGACGGATAAAAGACGCGCACCGGAATCGTCCCGTACGGTCCGTCGAGCGCGAGGTGTTCGATCCGTCCAATCGGCGGCTTGACTTTGTCGATGAACGCGTCGTGTTCACGGCGCTGGACGTAAATGGGCTTGTGCGAGCCGAGGACGGGACCGGTCTTGAGCCACGCGGCGATCTCCGGATCCTTGTCGTGGCCTTCGACCGAGTTGGGGATATTGTTTGCAGTATAAATTGCCATAACGATGTTGAATGTACCGGCGATGCGTGCCGCGGTCTATCAATATCTGGCTAGCCGGCAGCCGCAAAATATGCATGTTTACGACTGTGCACATAAGTGTCCGCATCGCCCGTAGCGCGAGCCACCGGCGCCGATCTATGATCGTTGCATCACACCGATGGAGGTTCATCCGATGCAGCGATTTCAGCCTGTCCTCGACTTCATCGAAGCCTCGCTGGATCGTAAGCTTGCGGTTTCAGATCTGGCGTCGCTTGTCGGGTTGAGCGCGCCGCGCTTCGCCCACGCGTTCAAAGACGAGGTCGGGATCGCTCCCTATCGCTACGTACTCGAACGCCGCGTCGCTCGCGCTCGCGAACTGCTGCCGTCAAAGGAGCACACGATCGCCACGATCGCGTCGGAGGTTGGATTTTCGAGTCAAAGCCGCTTCAGCCAGTGCTTCCTGCGCTGCTTCGGAACGACTCCGTCGGCATACCGTTACGCTTTGAATCGAGGAGTCTCATGATCGATCGACGCACATTTTCTGTAGGTCTCGCAGCGGGGGTCGCCGGCGCGCTCCTCGGAACAGGGAGGGCCCAAGCGGTGCCAACTGTTGGGAACGTGGTGCTCATTCACGGCCTCTACGCGGACGGCTCGAGCTGGTCCGATTGTATCGTGCGACTGCAGGCCGCTGGGCTGAACGTAACCTCCGTGCAGAATCCACTGACGACCTTCGCCGACGATGTCGCTTCGGCGCAGCGCGCGCTCGCGCTTCAAGACGGCCCAACGGTGCTCGTCGCACATTCGTATGGTGGGATGGTGCTGACGCAAGCTGGTGTTGCCCCCAACGTGACCGCCGTCGTATACATCGCGGCGCGCGCCCCCGATGCCAACGAAGATTACTCCGCGCTTGCGAAACGATTTCCGGCGGCGCCGGCCAGCGCCGGACTGATCACGACCGACGGGTACTCGCGGCTGGGAAAAACCGCGTTTCTCAATGATTTCGCGAACGGCGTCGATCGCGGCAAGGCAAACGAGCTCTATGCGGTGCAGCAAGCGAGTGTCGCATCCCTTTCGGGCACGGCGAGAACAACCGTTGCGGCCTGGCGGGAGAAACCGTCGTTCTACGCGGTATCGAAACAAGATCGCACGATCAATCCGGACCTGGAGCGCTTTATGGCAGCGCGCATGAAGGCGACGACGATCGAGCTCGATTCGGGCCACCTTTCGCTCGTCAGTCACGCGCCCCAAGTCACGCAGCTCATTTTGCAAGCCGCCGGCCGTGGCTAGCGCCGACCGCCGCTTCGATCGTTTAGACCAGCGACGGATTCTCGGAGATCCACGCTAACGTCACCAGCCAAAGATTGTGCCCGCGGTGCATGAGCCCCTCATTGGTTTGGCGCAGCCGAATCGCCGCGGGCCCCTTCCCGACCTCGTCCATCACGACGTCGCACCCATCCCCGTGCGGCGTGAGATACCAGCTGTGATAAAAACTCGGCGGGCTGCCGGGTGAACATCCGAACCACCCGATGCGCGAGTCGGGAACGCACTCATGAACCGTGCTTTCCAACGGCAGACCGAAGGTGGTCCAGCGAAACACGGTGCCTTCCCGCTGAACCGTGTCGCCGTTGCTGAGTATTCGCACGTCTTTGGAATTCGGATACCACTGCGGCCACTTCGTGGCATCGATAATGTTCTGCCATACCTGGTCGCACGGTGCGTTGATCGTCAACTCATTGTGAGAGTACAAGTCGGCGTTTGCAGGATCGAAGCCCGCG
The DNA here is from genome assembly GCA_003167055.1 of Vulcanimicrobiota bacterium. Taxonomy (GTDB): domain Bacteria; phylum Vulcanimicrobiota; class Vulcanimicrobiia; order Vulcanimicrobiales; family Vulcanimicrobiaceae; genus Aquilonibacter; species Aquilonibacter stordalenmirensis. The sequence continues at coordinate 9,070 of PMUE01000359.1, forward strand.
GGCCAATGGATGTACCGAGAGCGTTGCGTCAAATCCATCTGCATAGTCATGAAGAGAAGTATAAGCACACAGAATAGATAAGTAAAATGCGCTTTTGCGTATAGCAACTATGTGCTCCGCGAATGACTTGCTTGCCGGATGAGATCCCGAAACCACGTGTGCGCGGTTGAGGACTCGAGTCGATTGTGCCACACAAGCGAATACGAAAACCGGTCGAGCTCCTGTGGTGCAGCCACGACACGCACGGCAACGCCGGTCACGCACATGTCGGCGAGCCGGCGCGGAACGGTAAGAACCAACGACGAGGCCGCGGCGGCGTACACGGCCGAGCTGAGAAACGGGGTGCGATAACCAACCCGGCGACGCGCACCAAGCATTGCGAGCGGGCGCTCTACTGGCGGCTGCACGCCGTGCTCGACGTCGATCACGACGTGGCGCTGCTCCAAGTACTGTTTGAGCCCCAAACGTCGACCTCGTACCGACGGATGATCGATCGCAACCAGGCAGACATACTGGTCGTCGAAGAGCTTTTCGCTACGAAGGATCGACGGCGGGACGCCGACGCTGACGATGCCGACGTCGATCCGTCCTGCGATAACGTGCTCGAACGTGCGGTCGTCGGACATGTGTA
>PMUE01000272.1 GCA_003167055.1 Vulcanimicrobiota bacterium
GGAAGAATCCGGCTTCGATCGCGTCGATCACGCCGCCGTAGCCTTCGATCTGCTCGAAGTACGCTTCCGCTTGGCGCTCCATCTCGTCGGTGAGCGCTTCGACGAAGTAGGAACCGCCGAGCGGATCGACCACGTTCGTAACGTTGGTTTCATACGCCAAGACCTGCTGCGTGCGCAGCGCGATCTCGACGGATTTTTCGGTCGGGAGCGCGAGCACTTCGTCCATCGAATTGGTATGGAGCGACTGCGTCCCGCCGAGGACCGCCGCCATTGCTTCGTAGGCGACGCGCACGATATTGTTCTCCGGTTGCTGCGCGGTCGCGCTGCAGCCGGCGGTTTGGGTGTGGAACCGCAACTGCCACGACTTGGGATTCTTCGCACCGTAGCGTTCGCGCATCCGCTTGGCATAGATCCGACGCGCCGCGCGAAACTTCGCGATCTCTTCGAAGAAGTCGATATGCGAGTTGAAAAAGAACGACAGGCGCGGCGCAAAGGCGTCGACGTCAAGCCCGCGCGCCATGGCTGCTTCGACATAGGCAAAGCCGTTGGCGAGCGTAAACGCGAGTTCTTGTGCTGCGGTCGAGCCCGCTTCGCGAATGTGATAGCCGGAGATCGAGATCGTATTCCACTTCGGCATCTCCGCCGTACAGAATTCGATCATATCGATGATCACGCGCATGTGCGGACGCGGCGGAAAGATCCATTCTTTCTGCGCGATGTACTCTTTGAGAATGTCGGCTTGGATCGTGCCACCCAGCAGCTTGCGCGGGATACCCTTTTTCTCCGCGGCAGCAATGTATTGCGCGACGGCAATCGCAGCGGGTCCATTGATGGTCATCGAAGTCGTGATATCGGCCATGTCGATGCCGTCGAAGAGCACTTCCATGTCTCGCAGCGAGTCGATCGCAACGCCGCACTTGCCGACCTCACCGCGCGCCTGCGGCGCGTCCGAGTCGTAGCCCATCAGCGTCGGCATATCGAATGCAACCGACAGGCCGTGCTGACCCTGCGCGAGCAAGAAATGGTAGCGCTCGTTGGTCTGCTTGGCATTGCCGAAGCCGGCGAATTGGCGCATTGTCCAAAGCCGGTCGCGATAGCCGTTGGGGTGGATACCGCGGGTGTACGGATAGTCGCCCGGAAGGGGCTCCACGCGCTCCACGTCCTCGGGTTGGTACACGGTGTTGAGCGGGACGTCCGAGATCGTACGGTCGACCGCCCCCGAGCCGGGACCGCTGCGGCCTGCAGCCGCCGGACGCTCGATCATCTTTGCCAAGCTGGGTTCCTCTTTTATGGGTGGTACCGGGAGCTATTCTCCCAAACCCCGGGCCGCCCCGCAAGGTCGCGGGTCGGGGGCCCTTGTGTCGCAGCTGAAGCGACCGGCTACCGCAGGGTCAGCGTGACGGGCAGCTGTGCGGTGAAATTGAGCGTCGGCGCCGAGTCGGTGCGTACAATCGTAAACGCCCCTTCATAGGCGGAGCCGCCGCGGACGGGGGACCCCACGAAGTACGCGCGAGTCGCCGGCTCGATTTTGGAGAGTGCGACAAAATTGATCACGCAGCCGCTGCTATTCCACTCTGCACTTGAAACGCGGTACTGGAGGACGCGGCGTCCGAGGCTGCCGAACGGGCAACCGGGCAATTCGTTCATTTCGACAACCGCGCTTCCGCGCGGCGGCGCGTTGCTCTCGATCGTGACAATAAGGCCCTCGAGCGAAAAATCGGCGTGATACGCGCAGTACGGCGGTCCGCCGTATTCAACCGTCGTCGTCGACCCTGGTCCATTCAAACTCATCGTCGTCGCAAGAACGCGGCACGGCACGAGCGCGCTTAAGAGTAACGAGCACAGCGCGATGGATGCAAACCGCGATATCATACGGCGGCCTCATGCGGGCGAGGCAGATCGCTCAAGAGAACGATAACTGCTTCGCGTACTGCCGGGTCGATGAGCTCGTTTGACCCCTTGGCCTCGTCCTCAAGGCATTCGAGAACCTTGAGCAAGAATGCGCGGTAGGCTTCACGCAACTCATCACTGGCACCGTCCTGCAGTCGCGGTAGCTGGTCGACGGTTGAGCCGGCGACGTAGAGCGCGGCAAGGTATTCGCATAACGTATCGATGGAAAAACGAACCATCGACCGTCCCGGCTCGATCCGTTCGATCACGCGCAACCGCCCCTCGAGATATTCCAGGGTCGCGGTTTGATCGGGAACGTCAGGCGTTAAGTCGTCGATGCGGCGCACCGCCGAGCAGTACGTTCGCGCGCTCACGCAGCAGGCCTTAGCGACCGCCTTGGCGCGCGCGATGACATCTTCGTAGTCGCGCCGGTTTTCCGTAACTTGGTCGTTGATGCGCCGCAGATACATTTCCATGAACTGCGGAATGCTCGAGAGCGGAACACCATCGCGCTCCGCCTCGCGCATATCCAAGTACATCGTCACCATGAGCGGCGTCGTGTCGGTGCCGGCAAATTTTCTCAGCTGATCGCAGAAACGTAGGATATCGTCCGCATCGAACGCTAGGTTCTTCGCCTCGGCGTATTGCAGCGCGAACGACGTTAAGGTCTTGCCCGCGATTCTGCGCGGTTTGATTAGCACCGGATCGTGTTGCGGGAAGGCGGTATCGGCCCGCGATGTCGCAATAAACGAATTCACAGTAGCATTGTTGAGAAGTATCAGCAGAGCCGCAAAACCCGATGCAGGCATTTCGGATACACCGTCCGCAATGACAACGATCCGTCCATCTTCAAGCATCGCTTTCACGAGCTCGAGCGGTAACGGATCCGAACTGGAGAAGCTGCCCATGTCGCGTGCAATGAGATGCAGAAACTGGTCCGCCGACGTAATTCCTGCTCCGTCAAAATCGCGGCCGACGATGAACGGATATGCCAAGTGACGCCATAGCCGTGAGTCATGTGACGGCTCAAGGGCCAACGAGGCAAGCCACCCGGCCGTGGTTGTCTTCCCGATCCCGCTTTCGCCGGTAATGAGGATGTCCACCGACGTGCGCTTATTGACGAGGGCACGAATGCTTTGGGCATCGAGGGCGCGACGCTCGTAGATCTGCTCGCTCGAACGCAGGGGTTTAATCGTGACCGGTAAGCTAATGTAACCGCTCGCGCCTGCCAGGCGCGGAATCGCGTGGTTCCTCGCCCTTCGAAGGTGTCGCCGCAGCCACGCATCTTGTACGTGCGGGTGAAGCCAAAGAGTCATCAGCGCGGCAATGAATTTCAAAGGAGCTTGCGCAATGGCCGACCCACTACACGCTGCGACGAGTTGATCCACGGGCTCGCGAGCGCGAAGAAGCCAAAGCGGGCGCTGCCAGAAGACCAGAAAAAACGTCATGCCGATCAGGACGAGCAGCGCCGGTATCGAGACGAGCAATGGAACGTAGCGCACCCAGTACGTGTCTTCAGTATAGCCAAAATTTTGAACGGCTGCTCCAAAGAAAAGCGCGTCCCCGGGTGCGTAGGCCTTTGTGGTGCCCACGGTGAGCGGACGCAACGCCACGACAACTGCATGTAGCTGGCTCAAGGTATACGTCTTGAGCGGTTTATAAGCTCCGCTTACCGCGAGAGCCACTTGCGCGAGAGCCGCTTCGTCGGGGCGGCCGGACGACGTTGCAAGCGCGTAGCGGGCGGCCATACGCACGCGAAGTACCAAGCCCGCACGTGGGTCGCTGGATATTGTGGCCAATCGCGCGATTGCCCCAAGCACCTGTCCGTCTCCATCGAGCCGAATCACCGTGCTTTTCGCCTTCGCCGGCGGAACGAGCGCGGCGGAAAGCGCAGCCCAGTCGCCGGCGTTTGGATCGGAAAGGGCGTGGAGCGTCGTAACGAGTACGCGCGCCTGTGTCCCGATTGGCACTGTGTCGTTCATCACGGTCCCGGACAGAGCGAAAGCAAGAGCCTGGTCCGGCGCGACAGTGGCGAATGCTGTTACCAACGCATCGCGTGCCGCCGGAGCGCTTGACGATCTCGCTTCCAACGTCTGCGCAATTATATTGGGGAGTACCTCCGCAATCGGCAGGCCGGCGACGCTGTCGAAATGCATCGACACGATCTGGCGCCCATAAGAAGAGAGTAGATCGAAGCGCCGCGCCCTGCTTAGTGCTTCGAGGTGCTGTTCCACCGAAGGGCCGAGAACCGTGAGTTCTTCGGAAGCGGAAAAGCCCGAAAGGCCCGAGGCAAACTGGAGAAGTGCGAGAGCAGCCTTCTCGTCCGGTTCGTTCTTATAGACCCCAACGAGAGCGTAAGAATCTAGCGCCGCCGCCGCGAGCAGCGATTTGGATGCATGTGAGAGAAGATTGTACGCCGTAGTACGAAAGCCGGCATTTCGCAGTGACGCGCGTTCCGCGACCAGCAGAAGTGCTTTCAGTTCGCTTGTCGTTCGCGGCGGCAATTTTTGCAACATTACAAGAACGCGCGTTTGAGCGGGCGACGAATCGATTCCGATCGTTGCTAGCGTGGCATAGATGGTAGGACACGAGCGCAGCATGCGAATGGCGGGTGAACCGCCAACGGCGACGACATTCGCGACGCTCGCGCAAGCTGTCTGCGCAATTGCTTCCGGTGACGGGGTACAGAAGACCGCAGCGCCAACAAGCGCGAGTATTACCGCGCCTGTACGACAAACACGAATTGCGGCCATAGAATCACCCTTTGCCGGCGCGTCCGCGTCTTTTCTTTCGTGTCGCGAGTATATAGCGCGCGCAGTCGTCCGTAAATACGTGCCGAAAGGACTAGATCAGGGTCCGGGCGACGCGTCGAAGATGCCGGCCAGCGGGTCAGGGGCGTGGGCGCGACGGTGCGCTTCGTAACCGCGGTCGTCCCACAGCCAATCCGGAAGCTCGCTCGGGAAACGCATCTTCTCCACGTGCAGTTCGCGGTAGACCGGCGCGCCCGGGCCAAGCATGTGGTAGATCGCAACCCACCCGGCCGCAATCCAATACGGTCCTACCGGCTCGAAGTTGACCGTCAGATATACCGTTGCTCCCGGAACGTTCGCGTCGGTCGTGACGTAGTCGGCGCGCCGCACGTCGTAAGTCGTCGTGTCGATCCAGAGATCGCGCAAGGCATGCCGGGTTGGATCGTTGGTTGGATCCAGCGCGAGGTGGTCGGTGCTGTACCCGTCGATCGTTTCCGCGCTGCTTGATGTCACGGTATACACCGGGCGCGCGCGCGCGTTGACGACGGCGATCGTCTTGAGGTCGGAGACCAGGCTGCTTTGTTCTTGTACCGGCGGCGTGGACGCCGACGGCGCGACGGCCTCATGCACGGTAATCGAAAGCGGACCTACGAACGCGCGATAGATGCTGGTCAACGGCAACGTCGATTGCCGAATGTATTCGCTGTCGTTCATCATCTCGTCGGACGCGCGAAACGCGATGCGATGGATATCGCCGTTTTCGTTGGTCATGTAGACGACGAATGGCGGCGTGCCGTACGATCGAAGCCGATCGTAGGCACGGGCAACGATCGACTGCGTCGGCGGAAGCGTGGTCGGCGAGGGGCTCGGGGTGATCAACGCCAGCCTTGCAGCAGCGCGTCCGCCGCGGCGTACGGATCGAGGTCGGTTGAAAGCCGCGCTTGCAGATCGTCGTCGAGCCGCTCCTGCAATCGGCCCAGCACGAGTTGCCGCACCTGATGCGTGAAGGCCTCGCGCCGTTTGCTCACGATCTCGCCGGTCTCGTTCAAATATGCGCGATGCGCTTCGATCGCGCGCCAGAGATCGTCGATGCCCTCGCCCGAAAGCGCCTGCGTCATCACCAGCTCCGGCACCCAACCTTTGAAATCGAGCATTTCCATCATGCCGCGAATCTCGCGCCGCATCATATTCGCCATCGGGTGATCGGCTTTGTTGACGACGAACACGTCGGCAATTTCCATGATGCCAGCTTTGAGGACCTGAATGGAATCGCCGCTGCCGGGCTGCAGCGCGACCAACGTGGTTTGCGCGAGCTCGGCAATCTCGATTTCGCTCTGGCCGACGCCGACGGTCTCGATAAGGATCATTTCCAATCCAAACGCATCCATCAGCAGAATTGTGTCAGCGGTTGCGCCGGAGACTCCGCCAAGATGTCCGCGGCTCGCCATCGAGCGGATGAACACGTCAGGATCGACGAAGTGCTCGTTGAGGCGAATCCGATCACCGAGGAGCGCGCCATGTGAGAACGGCGAGCTCGGATCGACCGAAATCACACCGACCGTTTTTCCCAGCGAGCGCGCCTTTCGGACCAACCCCGACGATAGCGTCGACTTGCCGACGCCCGGCGGTCCGGTCAGACCGATCGTCAACGCGTGACCCGCGCGCGGATACACGTGGCGGACGAGATCGGCGCCGCGTCCGCTCTCCGCCCATGAGATCGCACGCGCCAAACCACGCGCACGACCGGCATCAAAATCGCGTAACACGGTATCTGCATCCATCGAGGCCAAAGTATCGGTGGATTGCGGTGAGGTGCCGGGATCACCCTCCCCGCCGTGGAAGAAGCGAAGCAATGCTGCCTGCGGCGCTCCTGGCAACGTCGCTGGCGTTGACGCCCGCGCAAACGGCGAAGATCGATGCGGTGGTCGCGCAAGTGATGCAATCGAGCCACATTCCCGGGCTCTCGCTCGGCATTGCCCGCGCGGGGCACGCGGTGTTCTTGCGCGGCTACGGCACGCGCGAGTGCGCATCACAAGTGCGCGCAAACGCCTATACCGTGTATCGCATCGGCTCGATCACCAAACAATTCACCGCCGCACTCGTCATGCAAGAAGCCGACCGCAGCGCGCTACCGCTCAATGCGGAGCTCGACGGCATCACGGTCGCACAATTGCTCTCGCAAACCAGCGGCCTCGTGTCGTATACCGATCCCGGCCAAACGCTGGACAGTGCGCTCAACGCGCCGACGCAGTTTACGCCCGGAACGCAATGGCAATATAGCAACAGCAACTACTATCTCCTGGGCACGGCGTTGCAGTCGGTCACGAAGGTCAGCTTTGCATCGCTGCTTGCCACACGCATCACGCGCCCGCTGCACCTGACCTCGACCACCTTCGCACCGCCGCGCGTCGAGAACGAAGCGCAGGGGTGTACCTGGGACGCGACCGGATGGCAGGCGGCTCCGGACGGCGCAAACGATCGAGCGGATCTTGCGTTTAGCGCAAGTGCAATGAGCAGCAACGTACCCGATTTGCTGACCTGGCTCTGGAATCTTTACGACGGGGCGATCGTCGCATCTGACAGCTTCGACCAGATGACCACCTCGTGGACGCTCGCCGACGGAAAACCGACGAACTACGGCTTCGGCTTCTTCACCGACACGTGGTATGGACTGCGCATCGCGCAACATCCGGGGTACATCGACGGCTTTAGCGCCGAAGATGCGATCGTGCTGGACGACGGCACGGTGCTCGCGATACTTTCGAATGCCGATCGCGTCTCGCTCGTGCCGCTGGCCAAGAGTGTGGTCGAGATCGTCGAGCCGCTGAAGAATCCGGCGCTCGTCGCCACCCTCTCGCAGCCCGGGGTCTTCGAAGATCCGGCCGTTACCGCATTGGTCAAGACGGTCGTCGCACAGCTCGCCGGCGGAACGATCGAACGCGCGCTGCTTACGCCCAGTTTCGCGGTGACGCTCGACGAAAGCCGGCTCAACGGCTATGCGAACATGCTGCGCCCACTCGGAAATCTCGAGCAAGCGCTGTTTAATCAATCGACGACCGTCGACGCCGTTACCAGCGACATCTATACCTTGAACTTCGAACACGGCCGGCTGCGAATGACGCTCAACATGCGCAGTGGGAAGATCGACGCGCTGACGCTGGAGAGCGGACGCTAGAGCGATGCTGGGCGCGATCGCTGCATCATGGCTGATCGCTCAAACGCTGATCGTTCCCTTGAGCGGGGCACGGACGCGCGATATTCAGACAGAAACGCTCTTTCACACGCTCTTTCATGATTTTTTTCTCGAAGATGACGGCACGACGTACGTGCAAACCGGCGACATCCCCGCGATGTGGCTGCGCGATTCTTCAGCGCAAACGATTCCCTACGTGCGTTTTCAATCCGCGTATCCGTTGCTGCGTGCGCGCTTTGCGGGCGTGATCGAGCGCAACGCGCGTGCGATCGACAAAGACGTCTACGCTAATGCGTTTCAAAGCGACTACCACGCCTGGGAACGCAAGTGGGAGGTCGATTCCATCGCCTGGCCGGTTGTGCTGATCGAGGCGTACTACGGCGCCACGCACGACCGCACGATCTTCACACCGAACCTGCACGTCGCGCTGCGGCAGATCGTGTACACCTACAACTGCGAAGAGCATCACCGCGAGTGCAGTCGCTACGTCTATCCGTATCACGTGCCGACACGCGACGAATTCGACGAGGGGTCCGGCCTCATCTGGGGCGCATTTCGGCCCTCCGACGACCCGGTGGAATATCGCTTCAACATTCCGCAAAACGTGCTGGCCGCGGTCGCCTTGCGGGACATCATGCACCTCGCGCGGGTCGGCTACGGTGATGCCGCCCTCCGAGCGCAAGCAGCGGCGCTCGAGGCGCGCGTGTTCACCGCCATTCTGCGATACGGCGTCTTCTACAACGCGCAGCGCGGCGTTTGGATGTACGCCTACGAGACCGACGGATTCGGAAACTACAACATCATGGATGACGCAAACATCCCCGATCTCACCGCATTACCGACGATCGACTGGTGCTCCGCCTACGATCCGACCTATCTGAAGACGCGTGCGTTTACGCTGAG
>PMUE01000246.1 GCA_003167055.1 Vulcanimicrobiota bacterium
TACTCGATGATGCGATCCTTGATCTTCTCGAGATCGTAGTGATCCTCGTCGAGAATCTCACGCGCTTTGCGGATCTCGATGTGGTCCGGCGTCTCCGCGCTCCACGGTAACTGCACGAGCCAGTCGAGATAGGTGCGAATGACGCTATATTCCGGACTTGCCTGCGGCACTTTCGAAAGCCGGTCGAGCTCACGGTCGGCCGCCTTTTTCGCGTCCTCGGGCATCTTGGCTTCATCGATCTTGGTACGCAGCTCGTTGTTTTCGGCGACCTGCGGATCGACTTCGCCCAGCTCTTCCTGAATCGCGCGCAATTGCTGACGCAGGTAGAACTCGCGCTGATTCTTCTCCATCTCACGCTGAATGTCGCTCTGAATCTTGTGGCCGAGTTCGACCACTTCGAGTTCCTTGGTGAGCAGCAGCGTGAGCTTGCGCATCCGGCGCCCGGTGTTGCGCTCTTCGAGCAGCGCTTGCCGATCCGCCGTTTCCAAACGCATCGTCGACGCGACGAAGTACGTCAGCACGTTGGGATCGGTGATGTTCTGAACTTCCATCTCCATCTCGCGCGGCGCTTGCGGCAAGTAGGAGAGCAATTTCTGAAAGAGTCCGCCAAGATTGCGCTGCATAGCAACGAGCTCTTCGTTGTCGACGGTGACGTCGGGCAGCTCGGTATACGCGGCAACCATGTAGGGCTGCTCTTGCGTGAATTCTTCGATCTTAAAGACGCTCTGGCCGGCTACGATACAGCGGATCGTGCCGTCGGGAACCTTGAGCATCTTTTGAATAACACCGATGGTGCCGATGCGCTGCACGTCGTTCGGGCCCGGGTTCTCGATCTCGCGATCCTTGAGCACGGTCAGGCCGATCGGCTTGCCCTCGCGCAAGGCCTCTTCGACCAGAAGAATGCCCGGCTTCTTCACGACGGCCAGCGGAATAACGGTGTTCGGGAATAGCACCGCCTCTTGCAGCGGCAGAATGCCGATCAAGTTGGCGGGAACAATTTCTTTGGCTTTGCGTTCAGCCATAATTTAGGTAAGCGTCCTCTTCACGATCATACGGATCTCGGTGCGCGTCGCCGGAACATAGGCCGTCGACGAGATGGGAAGCGCGATGACCAATACGCCGTCGGCGTAATTGGCATGCGCATCGCCCAGCAGATCCACCGCCACCGGCAAGTGGATGCGCTTGGCAAAGGCCCCGTAGGAGATCTCTTTTTGGATGAATGAGCCGTGTCGGATGCGAGCCGGCTCGGCCCGTACCCCCGAGATAGTAAGCGAGCGATTGTCGACGGCAACACGCAAGCTGTCAGGGTCGGCCCCGGCGACCTCGACCGCCACCACGACCTGACTCTGCTCTTCGTCGACGACGACATCGGCATTGGGTTCGAAGCCCAGCCGGGACCGCACGATAAACTCCATGGCTCTTTCTATGTCCTAGATTCGCAATCTTAGCACTCAGTTGCACCGTCTGCCAGCCCCCTCTGGGGGGACGAGGCAAAACTGCCGATTACTTCTAGTTAGAGGGCGCCTTTCCAGACACCCTGGCTTACTCCGTGGGGCCCTGCCCCCGGCAAGGAAACCGGCATGCACGTTGCCGTCGTCGACGACCAGGAGTCGTCGCTCGCTGGCTTCTCGCAGATCCTCCGGCGTATCGCTGACGTCGAGCCGATCTGCTTCAAAAAAGCTTCTGACGCCCTGCACTGGGTCGGAGGCGTCGATCCCGCATTTATCGTGGTCAACAATACGTTGGCCGACATCCCCGGCATCGATTTCATCCGCCGCATGCGCTTGATCGACGGCCGCGCGAGCACGCCGGTGATCTTTACAACCGCCAAAGCGGACCGCGATTTGCGGCGCTCCGCTTTCGACCTCGACATCCACGCCTTCCTCGAGAAGCCAATTAATCCGTCCGAGTTCCTGGTACACGCAATGCACATCGTCGATGCGCGTCGTGAACGTGCCGACATGCAGGCTCGCCTCAAGGAGGCCGGCTCACGCTCGGTCGCTCCCGCGCTTCCTAGTGGTTCCGTGGCCGACGCCGGCTCCGTGATCGATGCCATGCTCGATGTCGCCGTCCTGCACGATCCGTCGATCATTCTCCACCATAATCTGTCGTCGCAGATCGCAATGGCGCTAGCGCGCGAGCTCAAACTAACCGACGACGAACAGCAAACGTTATTGCTCGCGTCGCGCATCTACGACATCGGCAAAGCCGAGATTCCGCAGCGCATTTTGGAAAGCCGCAATCTGCCGACGCAAGCCGATCGCGTGTCGATCGAGCGTCACGCCGACGCGGGAGCGCGCGTGCTCGGAACAAGCAAGGATTCAGTGATGCGCGCGGCAGCGATCATCGCGCAAACGCATCACGAACGTTACGACGGATCGGGTTATCCGAAGAAACTGCGCGGATCGTCGATTCCGATCATGGGTCGCATCGTCGCGGTCTCCGATACGATGAGCGCCCTCTTGCGCGAACGCGTCGATCGGCCCGCGCTCTCGCTGGCACAGGCGATCGAGCTCGTCGAAAAGGGCGCCGGCACACTCTACGATCCAGCCGTGGTCAACGCAGTCCGCGGGAACTTGAACGAAATCTCGCGCGTCGTGCACGAAACGACCGCACGGAGCGCGCAGGCGAGTTGAGTGAGCCCAGGGGGCTCACTCGAGCCTTCCGTAGTATTCAGCCAGGCATGTCCATGCTGCGACGCCGGTTGAACGTCTTCGACCTGACGCTGATTACCATCGGCAGTATCATCGGCTCGGGCATTTTCAAGAACCCCGCCCTCGTTGCCGGCAAAGCACATCTACCGTCGCTCGCGATCGGCTGCTGGATCGTCGGCGGGCTCATCGCGCTCATCGGCGCCTTCGTCTTTGCCGAGCTCGCCGAGCGCCGCCCGGTCAACGGCGGTATCTACGCCTATCTGCGGGATGCCTATCATCCCATCGTCGCCTTTGTCTTTGGCTGGACGCTTTTGCTCATTGCCGATACCGGGGGCACCGCGGCGGCCTCGGTGCTCTTCGCGACCTACCTCACCCCACTCACCGGGATGGCTATCGACACGCGAATCGTCGCGGTGGTCACGCTCGCCGTCCTGGTCGCCATCAACTGTCTCGGCGTACGCCAAGGCGGGACGTGGCAAAACGTGCTCGTGATTCTCAAGGTCGCTGCCATCGCCGGTTTGATCGGCGCCGGACTCCTTGCGCATCCGGCCGCGGGTGCCGCGGCGACCCTGCCCGGCTTCGACTCGAGCACTGCGCTCTTGGGCGCGTTCGGCATCGCGATGCTGCCGGTGCTCTTTGCGTACAACGGCTTTCAGGGCGCGACGTATATCACCGGCGAGACGGTCAATCCCGAGCGCACGATTCCGCGCGGCTTGATTATGGGCGTCGTCGCGGTCATCGCGATTTACGTGCTCGTCAACATCGGCTGTCTGCGCGTGCTCGGGCCGGCCGGACTCGCGGCGACCAGCGTGCCCGCGGCCGACGTAATGTCCGCCGCGGTCGGCCCGATCGGTGCGCGCCTGATCGCGATCGCGATCGCGCTCTCCACCCTCGGCTTCATGAGCACGCGCATGCTGGTCGCGCCACGCGTGTACTTTCAAATGGCCGCTGACGGGACGTTCTTTAAGCAAATCGCGTGGATCAATCCGAAGACGCACGTGCCGACGATCGCGATCATCGCCGAAGGCGTCGTTGCCGCAATTATCGCGGCGAGCGGCACCTTCGCACAGATCGTCAACTGCATCGTTGCGCCGGAGTGGATCTTCGTCGTGCTCGCTGCCGGTGCGATCTTCATCTTCCGCAAGCGCGACGGCGATGCGATAAAGCCGGCCTTTCGCGTGCCGCTGCATCCGTTCTCGACGATTTTGTTGATGGTTGTGCTGCTGGCGATCTTCGTGACCGAAGTCATCCTCGTGCCGCGCGACACGTTGTACGGCGCGCTGGTGATCGTTGCCGGCATCGCCTTCTACTATCTCTGGAGGCGCGTTGGCCGAACGGCCTGAGCGGCCCCATCTGCTGCGTCGCCTCGGTGTACGCGACGCCGCGCTGATCGTGATGGGCGGCATCGTCGGTTCGGGCATCTTCGTGAATCCGTCGGTCGTCGCCCGGTTGGTGCACACGCCGTTCTTGATCATGCTCGCGTGGACGATCGGCGGTGTGATCGCCATCGTCGGCGCCGGTGTCTTCGCCGAGCTCGCCGCCCGCCGTCCCTACGACGGCGGCGTCTACGCCTATCTTCGCGATGCGTATCATCCGATCGTTGCGTTTTGCTACGGCTGGACGTTGCTGCTCGTTTCACAAAGCGGCGGCGCAGCGGCATCGGCAGTCACCTTTGCCTTCTATCTTCCCGCGATTACCGGTGTCGCGCTGACATCGTTGCAAGGAACGATCGTAGCCATCGCGGTGCTGGCGCTCTTTACCGTCGTCAACTGCTTCGGCGTGCGTGAGAGCACGACCACGCAAAACGGCTTCATGATCGCCAAGATCGCGGCAATCGGCGCGGTGATTCTTGTCGGCCTCTTTGCGGTGCACGCCGCAGCGGGACACGGCTCGCCGATCGTGCCGGCCGATTTCAACCCGTTCGTCGCAATTGGCCTCTCACTCGTGCCGGTGATGTTTGCATATAGCGGTTGGCAGACCTCGACGTTCATGGCCGGCGAAACGCGCGACTCCAAACGCTCGCTGCCGCTCGGCATCCTGTTCGGCGTGCTCGGTGTGATCGTGCTCTATCTCGCCATGAACGCGGTTTGTCTGTACGTGTTGGGGGCGGCCCGTTTGGCCGGCACGATGACGCCGGCTTCCGATATCGTGCAGGCCGTCGTCGGACCGGTCGGCGCGAAGATCATGGCGTCGATCGTTGCGCTCTCTACCCTCGGCTTTATCGCCAACCAGATTTTGACGTCGCCGCGAGTGTATTTCCAAATGGCGGCCGACGGAACGTTTTTCAAGCAACTCGCGTGGATCAGCCCGCGCACGCACGTCCCGGTCATTGCTATCGCGGTGCAAGGTGCGGCGGCGGTCGCCATTGCGCTCGCTGGGCCGGACCGCTACAACTTGATCCTCAACTGGGTCACCAGCATCGACTACATCTTCTTCGGCTTCTCGGCTTTGGCCATCTTCATCTTCCGGCGGCGCGACCGCGCGGCGGGCGCAGCCGAGCCGTGGTTCCGGATACCCCTCCATCCGTGGAGCACGCTGCTCTTTCTGGTCGTCGCTTGGTCGATCGTGCTCGATGTGATACTGAAGTCACCTTGGGATGCGGCGTTTGGGATCGGCGTGCTGCTCACCGGGATCCCCGTATATTTCCTCTTCCGCGCGATCAGGGCGAAGCGGTAGATCGGACGCTCGACCCCTTGACGGCCGCTTTACCTTGCCACGGCCAAAGGTTATCCCCCCGATAATCCGCCCCGGACGGAAAATGGGCACACTAGTTCTATGTTCCGTGTGGTGATCGTCGACGACGACGAGGCGACTCTCAAGCTCTATAGTGCCGTAATCAAACGGGTCCTGGGCGAGACGCCTGTTGCCTTTAGCGATCCGAGCGACGCGCTGGCCGAAATGCCGCAGTTGCGTCCGTCGTTGGTGATCGTCGATTACTATATGCCGGAGATGGACGGCGTCACGTTCACGCAGGCGCTGCGCTCGCATCCCGCCCACGAGTTCACGCCGATCATGATGTTGACCGCCCACGGCGATCGCACCCTGGGACCGCGCGCACTCGCCGCCGGCGCCACCACTTTCGTTGAAAAGCCGATCTCGATCAAAGATTTCACGGCGCAGTTGCGCCGATTTGCGTCGGTACAGACGCCCAGCCGTTCGACGTTCGGGGAGATCGTAATGCCGACCGACGAGCGCGATACGCTGGACCGGCTCTTCCGCGCCATGCGTGCCGCCAACCGAGGCCTGGCCGATCATGCCGAAGCCGTACGCGACGTCGCGGTGGCGATTGCGGGTAAGATGGGCGTATCGGCCGGCGACCTCGACGCGCTGAGCACGGCAGCACTGGTCTACGACATCGGCATGCTTTCGGTTCCCGAACGCGTTCGCTCGATGCCCGCGGCGCTGCCGGTGCGCTGGCGCAACATCGTGAACAGTCACGTCGACGCCGGCGCGGCGATCTTGAGCGGCGCAACGCGTCCGATGCTGCGCACCGCCGAAGCGATTGCGCGCTTTCACCACGAGCGGTACGACGGTACTGGTTATCCCGAGGGATTGGCCGGCGAGGAGATCCCGCTCGTGGCGCGCATCGTCGCCGTTGCCGACACCTACGTCGCGCTGACCTCGGAACGCCCGCACCGGATCGAATTCACACAGTCACATGCGCTCGCACAGATCCGCGGCGAACGCGGCAAGGCGTTCGATCCCGCCGTCGTCGACGCGTTTATTCG
>PMUE01000326.1 GCA_003167055.1 Vulcanimicrobiota bacterium
CCGAAGTGCGCGATCTCACCGCCCACAAAGACCGAGACGCTGGTGGTCGATCCGGCGATCACGTTGACCGTGCTTGCCCCGATGCCAAGGATCGCGGCGCCCGCCGGAATCGCGTTATTTACCGGCGCCTGATTGTAAATTGTCACGGCGAAGACGTCGCTGCCGGTAGGCACGGTCACGTTGGTCGTGCAGGTGCGCGAACTTCCGCTCCCCGTGCACGCACTCGAACCGGACGACAAATCGACCGTCGCGTTCACCGTTGTCGCGCCCTGCGTCACCACGATTCCCGCTCCGAGCGCGGACGCCGAAATGTAGGCAGGCCGATGAGTGCCGGTCGTTCCCGAGTTGATCGGAACGACGAGCGAGATTGTGACGCTCTGTGTCTTCGCGTTCGGCGAGCCTGGATTTGACTGTGGCGCGCTAGGCGTTACACTGCCGCCTCCACCGCATGCAGTAAGTGCGACCAATGTGGCGACCCAGAGGGTCTTCATCGCGACACCTGCACGAGATTCGAGGTGCCGTCAAACACCATGTACACGAGGCCGTTTGAAGCGGCGCCAATCGCGCCGGCTTGCGCGCCGAACGGGCCGTTGACGTCGTTTGCCATGACGAACGTCGCCGGGTTCACGTTGGTGTCCATGCGTCCGATGCCGATCTGTCCGTTGAGCAGATAGTCGAACCATACGATCCCAGGTTGCGCGTTGTCCGGCATCATGTACCAGGGGACCGCGCCGTCAGGCACCTGGATCGTATTGACGATGTTGCCGCTACTGTTGAGCTGAATGATTGCCGGGCTCGGGCCGTGATCGGTTACGTAGATGCCGTTGGTATTGATGAGGACGTCCCACGGCGCCCCACCTGGTTGCAGTGGGTTGTTGCCACCGGGATTCTCGATGATGCGGTCGTTGACGTTGTCGACGATCCAGACGTTCGACGAGGTGTCGACCGCGACGCCGGCTGAGGTATTGACGCCGAGCGAAACGGGAGTGGGCGAGCCGCTAAAGAGCGGGTAAAAGATCGCTGACGAGCCGCTGGTGTACCAGATCCCGCCCGTGTTGATGTCAAACGCAACGGCACTGCCGTTAGGCACCGGCATCGGGGTGGGATTCGGGCCAGGACCAATTGTGCTCGAGGGCGGGGCTGCGAATGTCTCTTCTTGATTGCCTGCGATCGCGACAAACGCCCCGGTAACGCTCACGATGCTGCCGAGAATCGGCGCTGTCGCCATAGCGGAGTACGAGTTCGACACGCTCGAGCCGCTACCAGTATAGTAAGAGATACCGCCGTAGTTGTTCGGCGTCGTGTAATACACGCCGCTACTGGTATCAAACACCGTGCCGCCGTGATGCGTGTTGTTGACGCTGAGGTTGGGGTCGTTGATCGACGTGAAACTCGGATAAATCGCCTGCAGTGCCGCGACCGCACCGGTCGTCGTTACCGACGCAGATGACGAGCTTACCGAAATGTTGGAGGTGATGTTCCCGGACGTGCTAAGCGGGCCGTTCCCCGGCTGGTAAAAGTACTGCACGCCGGTGAGCTGAGGACCGTTGATGCTGCCTTGGGAAAAGGACAACGCGCCATTGAGGTAGTTGTCGGCATTGAAGCTCAGCGTGATTGGATTACCGTTGGGGTCGACAAAGCCGGTGCTGTTGTTGAAGACGATTACGTCGTTGTCGGCATCGAGCGCATAGAGATCGATGGTCCCGGTCGTCGGGATAATCTGACGGATCACCGCCGGAGTGAGCGCGATCGTTACCGACGCAAGTACGCTAGAGAGCGTCGTGCTGATGGTTGGCGGCGTTGTGCCCGCGACGATTGAGACGGCGGGATCAATGCCCCAGCCGAGCTCATTCGCGCCGGCCGGAATCGTGGTGCCCGACGGGGCCTGATCGTAGGTTGTGATGATGAAGTCGTCGTTGCCNNGGCAAGCACGTCGATCCGGATGAGGTTGACGGTTCGATGTTCGCCGCCGTCGTCGCAAGTGGCGTGCCGGTATCGCTGCCGGCATTGTAGACTGCGACTTGCGCGCCCGCGGTGTTCTGCGCGATCGTGAAGATGCGACGCAGCGCCGCCGTGCGCGCGCTTGCGGCGCCGGGTACGCGCATCGTAAACGAAACCCGCACGCGGGCTTTTGCCGGCGTGCCCGACGAGCTCTTTGGCGGCAGGCTTGAACTGCCCCCACTGCAAGCGGCAAGCAGCGTGCTTACGAGAACGATCCCGACCCAACGGGGCATGCGACGGCCTCCACACCGGTCACAAAGCGACCAGCGTCCTAAACTCTTAGCAGTTTAGTGGCTGCCTCCTTCGTCCAATTTACCGGGGTATGCGGAACTATGCGTCGCTTCGCCCGGCTACGCCGTACGAAAGCCGTGCGAGGCGATGGAAGGCTTGATACACCGGTGGATATTCCTGGAGCCACTTGCTGTACACGATCAAGATGTACGGCGAATCGCCAAACGGCTCGACGATCGCGATGTCGCTGCGGCTGCCGTCGAGCTCGCCGGTTTTGTTTGCTACCGGAACGCCGCGCGGCAAGCCGGCCGGAATCTTGTCGCGATCGGTCTGGTGCAGCATAATGTCAATCATCGCTTTGCAGTGTTCGGGCGAGCAAATCGTCGCCGTGCCCTCGCGTGCGCCGTTGGCGATCGCGTAGAGCAACTTCGCCATATCGGCCGGCGTCGTGACGTTGTCGTTGTGGTGCACGATCGCGGCAAAATCGAGAAAGTGCCGCGCCAGGCGCGTCCGCGACATGCCCAGACGTGCGCCGACGGCATTGATTGCCG
>PMUE01000011.1 GCA_003167055.1 Vulcanimicrobiota bacterium
GTCGCCTATCTCGATGACGGCACGATGATCGTGATCGAACAAGGAAAACGATTGGTCGGATCCAGCACCGACGTGGTCGTGACCAGCGTGCTACAGACCGTTGCCGGCCGGATGATCTTTGCGCGGCCCAAGGCCGCGGCCCCGGCAGCACGATGAACTGGGGTGCCGTCATTGTTGCGGCCGGACGCGGTACGCGCTTCGGCCGGCCCAAGCAGCTCATCGAAATCGCAGGCCGTCCGATGCTCGCGTGGTCTTTCAAGACATTCGCCGCAATGCCCGAGATCGACGCCATCGTCGTCGTGACGGAAAGTGAATGGCTCGACGAAGTCAAGGAGATGACGAGCGCGACCGCGCCGGGTCGCGCCGTTGCGGTCGTCACTGGAGGTGCAACGCGGCAAGAGAGCGTGCTGCGCGGTTTGCGCGCACTGCCGGACTCCTGCGATGCCGTGCTTGTTCATGACGGGGCTCGTCCGCTCGTGCAAGCGGCTGACGTACGCGCCGGCATGCGTCAGGTGCAACCGGGACGCGCGGCGGTGTTGGCCGCGCCGGTCGTCGATACGATCAAGGTTGTCGATCCCGGCACGATGCTGGTCGAGCGCACGCTCGAGCGCAAACAACTGTGGGCCGCGCAGACGCCGCAGTTTGCGATGCGTGAGGAACTTTTGCGCGCACACGACGCGGCAACGGCGCTGTCGCTCGAGGCGACCGATGACGTCGCGCTGCTGGAAGCCATTGGGATCGATGTGGTTATCGTTCCGGCCAGCGTGGAGAACTTCAAGGTGACGCATCCCGGCGATGTGGCTCGTGCCCAGGCGCTCCTTGGAGCGTCGCTTCCATGACGCGTGTTGGCCACGGCTTCGACGCGCATCGACTGGTCGAGGGCCGCCGCTTGGTGCTCGGCGGCATCACCGTTCCGCACGATCGCGGAGCGCTCGGTCACTCGGATGCCGACGTGCTCGCGCACGCGATCTCGGATGCATTGCTGGGCGCGGCCGCATTGGGCGACTTGGGCGGACACTTTCCCGACAGCGATCCGCAATGGAAGGATGCCGATTCGATCGTGTTGCTGGAAGCCTGCGCGGCGCGCGTTCGTGAGGCCGGCTATCATATCGTCAATCTGGATGCGACCATCGTCGTCGAGCGTCCCAAACTCGCGCCGTATATTGGGGCTATGCGCGAGCATCTGGCAACGCGCTTGGATCTGCCGCTCGAGTGCGTGAGCGTCAAGGCAAAGACGAGCGAAGGCATGGGCTACACCGGCGACGGCAGCGGTATCGCCGCGTTTGCGGTTGCGTCGATCGAACGATGAGCGAGATCACACGCGCGCAGCTCTTGACCGCGATGCAGCGCTGGGGCTTTTTGGAGGACCCGGCGCCCGATGCTGCGCTGCGCTGGATCGATACGTTTCTCGAGGCCTACGGCGATCGGCTCGCGCACGTCGACGACGCATTTACCTACATCGCCGATTTGCGCGCCGAATCGTGCGTCATTCCTGCGCTCGAATTGGAACGCTTGCGCACGCGCTCGGTGCTCTTTTTCCTTGACTCAGTCGGCCAGTACATCGATCATCAGCCGGAGTTGCGCGGCTTGCCGCTGGCACACGACATACCAGCCATTGCCGACGAGTTCGGTATCAGCGCAGCCGATGCGTTTGCCGCCGTGCGCATGGCGCTCACTGGACAGAAGGACGGGCCACAGCTGGAGCTGCTCTTTCCGCTGCTCGGTCACGACCGGATGCTGATTCGGATCGGTGCGGTCAGCTCGCGCCTGTTGCACGGTCGCGGCCTCGAACCGATCAAGTTCGGCCCGGACGGGAACCCCTTCGAAACCATCGACGCGCAGAAGCCGTTAGACTAAACGATGGCCGGACCGCTTCAAACGCTACTCAGTGACATGCGCGCCCCGCTGGAACGCGATCCCGCCGCACGCGGCTGGGTCGACGTCGTCTTTTCCTATCCGGGCTTTCATGCGCTCACCGCTTATCGTGTGAACCACCGGCTGTGGCAGTGGGGCATGCCACATCTCTCGCGCTGGCTCTCTCACGTCGCGCGGTTTCTTACCGGCATCGAGATTCATCCGGCGGCGACCCTCGGGCAGCGTATCTTCATCGATCACGGCATGGGGGTCGTGATCGGCGAGACCGCGCAAGTCGGCGACGGCTGCACCATCTATCAAGGCGTGACGCTTGGGGGCACGAGCTTGGCCCATACAAAACGCCATCCAACCCTTGGAAAGAACGTGACCGTCGGCGCGAGCGCCGTAGTTCTTGGTGCAATCGTGGTCGGCGATAACGCGCGTGTCGGCAGCGGTTCGGTGGTGGTGCGCGACGTGCCGGCCAATGCGACAGTGGTGGGAATTCCCGCGCACGTCGTCGCGCAGGACGGTAAGCCGGTGCGAGTGGTGCCCGACCGTCCGCAGGTGGAAATGCCGGACCCCAACGCCGACGCTATCAACCATTTGCTGCGCCGGCTGGTGGAACTCGAGGCGCGGGTAGAACAGGTCGAACGCGATAACGGCGAAGAGACCTGGTCGTGGGTCATTTAAAGCTCTACAACACCCGTACGCGCTCGCTCGAAACCTTCACGCCGTTACGCGACGATGAGGTTCGCGTGTATGTTTGCGGGCTCACGCCTTCAGCGCAAGCGCATTTGGGTCACGCCCGGTCGTTTTTGTTCTTCGATCTGTTGCGTCGCTATCTCGTTCACAAGGGCTACCGCGTCACCTACGTGCAGAACGTGACCGATATCGACGACCGCAGCATCAACCGCGCGCGTGAAACCGGTGAGGATTGGCGCGCGATCGTGCGCGGCTACTATGAGGAGTTTCATCGATCGATGCGCCGGCTCGGGGTGATGGAGCCCGATGAGGAGCCGTACGCAACCGCGTACATCCCACAGATTCAAACGATGATTCGCGACTTGATCGAACGCGGGAACGCGTACGTTGTCGACGACGGAATCTACTATCGCGTCAGCAGCTTCCCGCGCTATGGGAAGCTCAGCAATCGTAATATCGATGAATTGGAGGCCGGAGCGCGTATCGAGGTCGACGAGTTTAAGGAAGACCCGCTCGATTTCGCGTTGTGGAAATTCGCCAAGCCGGGCGAGCCGAAGTGGCCGTTCCAACCGTATGGCGACGGTCGGCCGGGTTGGCACATCGAATGCTCGGCGATGTCGCGTGCGCTCCTGGATGCCGCCGGCGCCGGCTTTGATATTCACGGCGGCGGTGCAGACCTGATTTTCCCGCATCACGAGAACGAGATCGC
>PMUE01000383.1 GCA_003167055.1 Vulcanimicrobiota bacterium
AGTGGATGGGACGCCTTGGTCCCGGCCGGTTCGGGCGTGACGAAGGAAGCACTGGATTCGTGGACGAGCGCCTTTATCGCGAGCGGTTACCTCTCGCCCGGCACGCAATATGGGATCGGCACCCCGACCTTCGGCGGCGGCTTTCTAAGCGCAGCGAAGTGTGTTCCTAGGGCGTCGGGCTCCGCGCCGTCTCTATCAACGTCAGACGCGAGCGGGTGATCAGTTGCAACTTTGGAACGGGCGGCGTGCTCCACGGCCTGCACAATACCGTCGCGAACCTCATCGTCCCGCCGCCGTGGAACATCTTGGATGGAATCGACGGGGTAGGGTCAACGTGTACGACCATCGGTGGCTACCACACCACAACGCTGGACGTGAACCTCATTCCGTTTACGGTCATTCCGGTGAGTTCGCCATGCAACAGTAACTTCAATGACACCACGGACACCATGTCGCATGAAATCATCGAAGTCTTGACCGACCCAATTGGGAGCCAGGGCTGGACGCAGAAGTTCGCAAGCGGCGTCAACGTGCCCCACGAGTTGAGTGCCGGTGAGGTTTCCGACATCTGCACGACTCTGGGCGATGAGAAAGCCCTACCGGCGGATAACGATGCCTTCTCGTTTTTTGCGGCGGGGGGTGCGGTGCAGGCCTACTGGTCGAACAGCGCACAAACGTGCTTGCCAGGCGTCCCGAAAAGTCCGACGCTCGCCGCCACACCGATTGCATTCAGCCAATCGTCGGGCAGCTTGCAGATCGGTGTGAACGGTACCGGCTTCGGCACGGTGCCGTCGAGTGTCTTTCCAATTCCCGGGGCCGGCACGATGCCGTATTTTATGGTCACTGACACCAACGCGCAGCCCGCATCCAATGCCGGAAACAGCCTCGACGGCGGCGGCGATGTCACACCGCTCAACTTCCTGCAATGGAACGATTCGAGCGTGGTTGCCCTTTTCCCGATCGCTAACGTCGCGGATTGCGACACCATTGTCGCGACGGTTTGGAATCCGACGACCGCCGGCACGGTCTCGGCTTCCGGCGTGGTTCCAGGTCCATCCGCTGCCCAGTTCACGTTGCCATATTCCTTCAGCTACGGCGCCCAGCTGACGGGCGTGCTCACGCCGGTGGATGCGAATGGGAACGTGATCTACGCGAGAACGCCAATGACACTCACCGTAGACGGCGTCGCGACGAACTTTGTAACCGTGGGTCCATTCAATTTAGCCGCGCTCGACATTATGATGATGCCGCAGCCACCGCTATCGAACGAGTCGATTGTCGCCTCGTGGGCGGGTTGCAGTGGCGCGACAACGTTGTCGAGTACGGCGTCGATCCTCGAGGTGCCGTCGATCACGAACGTCGTTCCGGATCATGGGCTTCCCAACGGATCGACGCAGGTGGCGATTCAGGGATACGGGTTCTCGAGCGCTACGACGCCGTTCTTTGGCCAGACGGCGGCTACCAACGTGACGGCGCAGCCGAACGGACAGCTCACCGCGTTCGCACCGGCGCAAGCCGCCGGTCCCGTTTACGTCGTCGCGGAGGATGGCTCAACTCCGCCCTACTTCGGTCAAGCGGGATTCCCGTTCATGTATTTCACACCCGACGTCCCGGTGCTGACGCAACAAGCGAATTGCGCGAACATTTACATATCGATTAGCGATTGGAACAGCGACGGTACGCCGGTCTCGAATCAACCCATCGCGGTTTCGTACAATCAAACGCAACTCGTCGGCTCGGCTCCGCCAACGACGGACGCAAACGGAACCGCGCAGATCGAGGTAACGGCTGGGCCGTCCGGCGCGAGCGTTACGGTCACGATCGGCGGCCACGCCGCGACGATCGTCCTCGTCCCGGCGATCGCCACCTGTCCGGGCTGGCAGCAGACGGTGCAAGCGACGCTAACCTCGATCGCACAAACCGCCGCCCAACCAGCGCAGCCCATCTATAACGGCTGTCTGGTATGTCAGGCGGTGACGTGTCCGGCTTGCGATTTCACTGACGTCGGGTTCAGCGCGGACAACGGCTACATCTACGCGGTTGTCGCTTCGAACTTGATGGGCGGCGATGGGACTCAGTTCCAGCCTAACGCGCCGGCACCGTATGCCGAAATCGTTCGTGCGGCCACCTTGCTCGCAGGGCCGCGCGGACGAACCGTTGCGCTACGCATATTCGGTCCGGAAACGTTAAACACGCGTGCATTGATGTTGCGCACTGTCTCGCCCGCGATGGCAACGCAGTATCTGAACAGCGCGTTCCAGTTACAAAAGGGGCTCGCCGTTCCGAAAACAGCCACCTTCACGCGCGCGCAACTCGCGAAGGATCTTTGGATTTACGTCACGTCCCAAGTGCACGCCAAAAAACCCGTGCTCAGACGCTGACAGTCGTAACATTACTGCGCAACTAGCGGCGGCGGCCCGTTGAGCGCGGGGGGATTTCCCAATGCCTGCACGACCGCGGGCACGGGAGCATAATTGCGCAAGATGAGGTAGAACGATCCCGACGGCGCGGGCAGCCAATTGGATTCCTCACTTCCGCCTGGATTGTTCGGTTGGATGTAGATCGTGAACGAACCGTCGGCGTTGCTCTTCAGGACGTCATCGCTTCCCAGTGAATAGCGATCGATCGGATTAGAAATCGGATAGCCCGTAACCTCATCGTACATTGTGAGCGACCAGTAGCCCGGCGGGACCGTCTCGATGTACGTCATCGGCGGGGTAAAGACGATCGTGTATTGTTTCGAGCCGCTGAGCGCCGCGCTACTGCCATCGTGGAAGGCCGAATAGTAGATTGCCTCGCTCGGCGTGTTTGCCAACAGGCCAATGACGGCGACGATCGCGCGTGTCAAGTAATCTTCACCGGACAGACCGACATTAGCCGGTGGAATCGTCCATCCGTTGACGGTTTTCACCGTAAGCGTCATCGATTGCATCATGGGCCCGATCTCTTGGGCGACGGTCTTCATCTGCGCCAGAACGTACGGATTCACATCCGCTCGCTTCCACTGTTTTCCGAGTACGATGCCCAAGTACTTGAACTGCGGCAGCATCGTGGCGATTTGGTCGCGCGGCGGCGGATTTTCGTTCATCGCGTCCGAGAAGATTTCCCAAAACTGCAGCGGATCGACGAATTGCATTTGGCTGCTGGCAACATTCGGATTGATGTTGGGGACCGGGTAGTGATACGTGGGTTGCGGCGGCGGTGGTCTACGGGTGTATTGCGCGAGCCCGGTTACGGTGATGGCTTGCAGCACGCGCTTGGCGCCGGGTAGATCGGCCCGGTTCTTCACGTGCACGCGTGGCTGGAGGTCGATCCAGCGCGTCGGGCAGTCGATCCGCTTCACACCCCGCGGGACGGAGCCATGCCAACCGGGGCCCACGAGCGCATACGTTCCGCCCGTATAGCCCGTCGCGGTGCCGCCGACGTAGGCGAAGCTGTTGGTCCACATATCGGCGATTTGTATGACGTAATAGCGGCCGTGAGAATTGGGTGCGCGCAAAATGATCGGCTGGGCCTTGAGGTCCATGAAGCCGAAGCCGTACAGAACGTTCACGTTTGGCGAGACGAAGCCGAGCTGTTGTGAAATCTGCGGGGTGGTGATGGTGTCGATGCGCAAGATCTCGTCGGGCCGTCCTTTGGCGCTGGGACCCGTCGAGGTGGAATTTCGCAGGTTGTACATCGCGACGATCGGCACGCCATAGATCGCCGCATTGACGGCAAGCGCGTGCATGCCGTTCTGAATGTTCCGCAGCTCCTGCAACCGTTGCACCTGTGCGCATCCGGCAAGGGACGAGGTGGCGAGCAGCACCGAAAAGGCTACGGCAATGATCCTTCGCGCGGCGTCCATAGCACGAAGCTTAGCACCTCACCGCGGCTGACGCTATGGTCCAAACGCAACCTCCGGTAGCAGGGCGCGATTACGGGCCAATATGAAGATTTTGGTTGTTGGTGCGAACGGCACCATCGGCAAGGCCGTGGTCGAAGAACTCAAGCCGCGTCACGAGATCATTACCGCTGGGCGGACGAGCGGTGACCAGAAAGTCGACATCGGTGATCCCGCCAGCATTCGAGCCCTGTTCGAAGCGGTCGGCAACGTCGATGCGGTGGTCAACGCCGCCGGTGACGTACATTTTGGTCCGTTGCTCGAGATGACGCCCGAACAGCTCCAAGTCGGGCTTTCGCACAAGCTGATGGGTCAGGTGCAGCTGGCATTGGAAGCCGCAAAACACCTGAATCCGGGCGGATCGGTGACGTTGATCGCGGGTTCGTTGAGTCATGATCCGGTGCGCTTCGGCGCGAGTGCAACGCTCGTAAACAGCGCGATCGAAGGGTTTGTGCGCGCGGCCGCGATCGAGTTTCCTCCGGGAACGCGAATCAATGCGGTAAGTCCGACGGTGCTGTGCGAATCGATGGGCGCATACGGTCCGTTCTTTCGCGGTACCGAGTGCGTGCCGGCCAAACGCGTCGCGCAGGCTTTTAGCAAGAGCGTGGAGGGTGCGCAGACCGGTCAAGTGTACTTCGTCGAATAACTGATGGCGCACGCGTATAAAGATGAACTCGACGCGGCCGAACGCCAAGGAAAGGCGGCGCATGACGCAATGGAAGCGTGGGTGAGCCGGCCGCTGGACGCACCGGACCTTCCGGGCGCGGTGCTCGAAGGCTACGCCAAAGATCTGCGGGAGAGCCGCGAACGCTTACGACGGTTGTTACAAGAGCAGGGCGTTCGCGACGATATCGAAGCCGCACTCGCCGCGAATGAGGAGTATCATCGTTCGCTGGGTCTGAGCATCAAAGACAAGCCGGATTTAGTTGACGAGGAAGCTACTTCGGACGAATAGCCGGCGCGAGAATCCGCACGGCGAGTACTTGTAGCACGGCCGCGACCGGAACCGCAAGAAAGGCGCCGGCGATACCGAGCAGCGTGCCGCCGATCACGGTCGAGAGGATGATCAACAGGAAACTCAACTGTACGCGCTGCCCGAAGATGATCGGCGAGAGCACATTTTGATCGATGAGCTGGATGATGGCGAAGATAAGCAGGACGATGAGCATCTTTGCCCAGCCGCTCGCTGCGAGCACGACGGCAAGAATGATCGGGCCCGAAATCACCGCGCCGACCATCGGAATGCCCTGGAAGACTGCGGCAATAAATCCCAGTAGCAGCGCATACGGCACGCCGAGAAAGGCGAGCGAGGCACCCATCGGAATGCCGACAACGAGCGCGTTGATCACCACGCCTTGCACGTACGCGCTCAACCGGCCCTCGATTTCGGCGAAGGCATCGTGCCAATGCTTTCGCATTCCCGCGGGCATGAGGCTGAGGACGAATTGCTCGAGTTCGCCCGACGATAGCATCCAGCCGATCGCGAGCAAAAGAATGAGGACCAGGTCGCCGATCGCCGTGGCGATGAGCGCGGTTCCACTCAGAACATGCAGCCCGATTGAACTTGCGACGCTACCGGCGCTGCCAGACAACGCGGCTGCGAGTTGGCGAGCCGTTTGGTCATTTTCGAAATAGCGTTGTGCGGCAGCGAGTTGACCCTGCAATGAGTTCACGTAATCGGGCAGCGACTGCACCAACCGGACAAGCTCGGCTCCAACCGGCTGGACGAGTACGACGCCGATTATGACCGCCAAGAGTATGAAGATGCCGAACGCGAGCCCGACTGCGGCACCGTAGGGCATTCGCTTGGCCATGCGATCGACGATCGGTCGCATGCCGGCTGCGAACAGCACGGCAGTGAAAAGCAGGAGCAACGCTGACATCGCGCCGGCAAGCACGTTCCAAGCCAGGAACGCGCCGGCGACGATCGCTACGCCAATCAGCCAACCGCGCACGCTATTCATACGAATTCACTTTTCCAAACGCGCACCATCACGTAGAACAAGAACGCCGTACTGACGCCGAAGAGCAGCATCCCGTCGCCCGCCTCGATTGCGCCCATCAGACGCCACGGCTGCGCCAAGTGCAGGCCGGATGCACCGCGCGTGGTCATCGAGTCGACCGAGTACAGCACCGCGTCCGCCGGCGAAGGCAGTGCTCCTAGTTGCACGTAGGCGATCGCCCAACTGTAACACTCGATCGCGTGGAAAACCACGAGCGATAGGGCGACACCCACGAAAAGGGCGACCGTCCCGAGAAACGGATACGTTCGGCGCGCGTCCTTCTTCCCAAGAAGACGTTCCAACGCCGTCGCAAGTGCGGCGACGCCGACGGCGTGGATCGTGATCGTAATGGCGATAAGCGCCAGGCTCCAAAGCCAGTCGGTATTCCAAGTCCCCCAGCCGTGCATCGGCGCGAGCGTACAACCGATCGCGCCGGACCGATATCCCAGTAACGCAATACTTAACAGTAGTAGCGCTCTTGCGTAATCTGGATTGAGCCAATGGAAATGGCGCGCTAGCATGTTTCCTAATGCTCGGTCGCCGCGATTTCTTGCTTGCACTCGGAGCAGCTGGGGCCATACCTGGGCTTACCGGAGCTACGGGCAGCAGACCTGCGCTCCAGCCGCTTGCCCGCGCGCTGGTCTTGAGCGGCGGCGGGGCCCGCGGAGCCTACGAGGCGGGCATCATCGGTGCACTGGCGGCGAAGGCCGGCATCAGCGACGAAAGCCCACTCTCACCTTACGGAATCGTTTGCGGCACCTCTATTGGAC
>PMUE01000095.1 GCA_003167055.1 Vulcanimicrobiota bacterium
CGTGGATGCGCGAGAAACAGCCGGTAGCGGCCGGCGTTGCGCAGGCGGGGGTCGATGAGGATATGAAATTCCGCGTATGCTGAGTCACATTCTCACCCAGGGTGCAACGCGGGCGGCGGCTCGCGCAATGTTCAAAGCTAACGGGTTTACCGATGACGACCTGCGCAAGCCGCTAGTCGGTATCGCAAACACCTGGGTTGAGACGATGCCGTGTGGATATCATTTGCGCGAGCTTGCCGAGCGCGTCAAAGAGGGCGTGCGCGAGGCAGGCGGCACGCCGATGGAATTCAACACGATCGCGATCAGCGACGGCATCACGATGGGCACGGCCGGAATGAAAGGTTCTCTGGTCAGCCGCGAAGTGATCGCCGACTCGATCGAACTCATCGGTCGCTCGCACTATTTCGACGCGATGGTTGGGTTGGTCGGGTGCGACAAGACCATCCCCGGCACCGCGATGGCGTTCGCACGCTTGAATCTTCCGTCGGTCATCATCTACGGCGGATCGATCGCGCCGGGAAAACTCGACGGCAAAGATCTCACGATCATCGATGTCTTCGAAGCGATCGGTGCCCACGCGCGCGGCACGATCGACGACGCGCGGCTCAAAGCGATCGAAGATAACGCATGTCCCGGACCCGGCGCGTGCGGCGGTCAGTACACCGCGAACACGATGGCAATGGCGATGGAATACTTAGGGCTCTCGCCGATCGGGAGCGCGAGTCCGGGGGCAACGTCGAAACGTCGCGAGCAATGGGCGCATGATGCAGGCGTCATCGTCATGGACTTGCTGGCGAAAAACATACGCCCGCGCGATGTACTCACGCGGGCGTCGTTTTTGAATGCAATCGCCGCTGCCGCGGCGACCGGCGGTTCCACCAACAGCGTGCTGCATCTGCTCGCGATTGCCCACGAAGCGGGGACGAAGCTAACGATCGAGGAGTTTGACACGGTGAGCCGGCGCACGCCGATCATTGCCGATCTGCGTCCGGGCGGGAAGTACGTTGCGCTCGACGTCGACGCGGCCGGCGGCACGCAGTTGCTCGGTAAGCGCTTAGCTGACGGACATCTCGTCGATACGACGGTTATTACCGCGACCGGACGGAGTTTTGCCGTGGAAGTCGAGAGCGCGGTTGAAACGCCGGGACAAGTCGTCATCGCAACCGCAGAGCATCCCTTCAAACCGCACGGCGGCCTGGTGATTCTCAAAGGCAATCTCGCGCCGTCAGGAGCGGTCGTGAAAATCGCGGGTTCCGAGCGGCTCTATCATCGCGGCCCGGCGCGCGTCTTCAATTCGGAAGAAACCGCCATGCAAGCGATTCTCGATGATACGATTGCGCCCGGCGATGTCGTGGTGATCGCCTATGAAGGACCCAAGGGCGGTCCAGGGATGCGCGAGATGCTCAGCGTCACCAGCGCGATCGTTGGTGCAGGCCTGGGCGAAACCGTAGCACTCGTGACCGACGGCCGTTTCAGCGGCGGGACGCGCGGGTTGATGATCGGTCACGTCGCGCCGGAGGCGGCGGTGAGCGGCCCTATTGCGGCGGTGCGTGACGGCGATGAGATCGTGATCGATGTCGAAGCGCGCACGCTTGATCTCGCCATCCCGGCGGATGTGATCGCCGAGCGCTTGCGCGCCTGGCGAGCACCCGAGCCGCACTATCGTGGCGGCGTCTTTTCCAAATATGCCGCGACCGTCGGCTCAGCCGCATACGGCGCGGTGACGACGACGGAGGTGTGTTCGTGATTGCCCGAGCTATTGCGCGCGAGCGGATGTGGTTCGACGGGGCACTCGCCGATGCTGACGAGATTGCGGTGCGCCCGTTCACCCATGCGCTGCACTATGGTTCGGGCGTGTTCGAAGGCATTCGTGCGTACGAGACCTCACGAGGTACCGGCGTCTTTCGATTGCGCGATCACCTCAAGCGGTTCTTCGTCTCAGCAGAGGTGTACGGTCTCAACATTCCTTACGACATCAAGACGCTCACCACGGCGATCTTCGATACGCTGCAGGCCAACGGATTCACCTCGGGCTACATCCGTCCACTCGCGTACTTCGGCGAGAAGGGGATTTCGCTCGCGCCCGCGTTCAATTGTCCCACGCACGTGCTGGTCGCGCTCAAACCGCTTTCCGGTTCGCTGCTCGGCGAAGCCGAAGGCGTGCGCGTGACGATGTCGCCTTGGCAAAAGACGTCGTCGCGCTCGATGCCGTCGACGGTAAAGGCCTGCGGGCACTACATGAACTCCATCCTCGCTCTGCAAGATGCGCAGCGTCGCGGCTTTGACGAGGCCATCTTACTCAACGATCGGGGCGACGTCGCCGAGGGCACGGGCGAGAACATCTTCGTCGTTAAGAACGGTCGCCTGCGCACCAACGACGCAAGTGCCGACGTGCTCGAAGGCATCACCCAAGACTCGGTAGTCCAGCTCGCGCGCGATCGCGGCATCGACGTCGAGATCGGCCGGATTACGCCGGCCGACCTCTTCGAGGCCGACGAGATCTTTCTCACCGGCACCGCCGCCGAAGTGATGCCGATTCTTCGGATCGACGATTACGCGTTACCGTCTGCGCGCCCGGTAACGACGCAACTGCAACATGCCTACGTGCAGGCGGTACGCGGTGCAGACCCGCGTCGCGCCGACTGGGTCGAGTACGCGCGCTAACTAAAAAAAGGAGGCCGTCATGGAAACCGTCGAGATCTTTGATACCACGCTACGCGACGGAGAGCAATCGCCCGGAGCTGCGATGACGGCCTCCACTCGACTTACGATCGCGCGTTTGCTCGACGAGGCCGGGGTCGACACGATCGAAGCCGGCTTTCCGATTTCGAATGAGGTTTCGTTCGCGAGTGTCAAGGCAATCGCCAAGCGAACGCGGCACGCGCGCGTTGCCGCGCTGGCGCGCTGCACGCAAGAGGACATCGAGGCGGCGGCCGGCGCCGTGAGCACCGCGCGCCGTCCACGCATTCACGTCTTTATTGCAACGTCGCCCGTGCATCTGCGTCACAAGCTCGGGATCAGCACCGGCCGTGCCCTCGAGATGGCGACCGACGCGGTAAGCCGCGCGCGTACGTACTGTGACGACGTGGAGTTCTCGGCCGAAGACGCGACGCGCTCCGACCCGGCCTTCCTAGTGCAGATCTTCTCGGCGGCCGTCGCCGCGGGCGCGACCACGCTCAACGTTCCCGACACGGTCGGTTACATCACGCCGGCAGAAATGGAGGCGTTGATCGGCTATCTTCGCGCGCACATTACCGGCGTCGAGCGCGTGCGAATCAGCGTGCACACGCACGATGACCTCGGCATGGCAACGGCCAACGCGCTGGCCGCCGTACGCGCCGGTGCGCGCCAGGTAGAATGCACGATCAACGGCATCGGCGAGCGAGCCGGGAACTGCGCGCTCGAGGAAATCGTCGTTGCGCTGCAAACGCGCGCGGATGTGTTTGGCGCGGCCACACGCTTCGACACCGCGAATCTCCAACACATTTCGAAGGCGGTCGCGCGCGGCACGCGGATGCCGGTGCAAAAAAATAAGGCGGTGGTCGGGGCGAACGCCTTTGCCCACGAATCGGGCATTCACCAGGACGGCGTGCTCAAAGATCGATCGACCTACGAGATCGTAGATCCGCGCTCGGTCGGACGCGCGACGACGCTCACGCTTGGGCGAAATTCAGGCCGTCACGCGCTTTTCGCGCGTGCCGGCGCGCTCGGCTTGACCTTCGACGAGGAGGGGCGGCGCGAGTTTGCCCGAGCCTTCGATCGCCTCGCGGCGCAACAAGCGAGTGTCGGAGATGCGGATCTGATGGCGCTTGCCGCGGGTTCCGCACTCACGGAGTGTGCATCGTGAGCGCCACCTACTTTGACGCGCTGTGGGAAGCGCACGTGGTGGAGTCGCTGCCCGACGGCAACGACCTGTTCTTCATCGATCGTGTCGTTGCGCACGAAATCACCACCCCGCCCGGCGCAATCCAAATCGAGCGTGAATTCGAGGATCGGCTGTACGATCCAAGCGCGATCGTAGCGGTCAACGATCATGTCTCGCCGGCCAACGATGCGGCAACTGCCGAACAGGCGCGGCACCTGCGCACGTGGGCGAAACGTCACGGCATTCGTCTCTACGACGTCGGTGACAACGGCATTTGCCACGTGCTCGTGCCCGAGCGCGGCTTCGTTCGCCCGGGCATGACGCTTGCCTGCGGCGATAGCCACACTTGTACGCTCGGGGCGTTTGGCGCAATCGCGTTCGGCGTAGGCACGACTGCGCAGGCCGGTGCAATGCTCGCCGGATGCGTCGTCGTCAAGCGCCCGAAGGTCATGCGCGTGCAAATCGAGGGGAAACTGCGCGCGCCCGCAACCGCCAAGGACGTCGCACTGACCGTGGTGCGCGCGCTCGGGGCTGATGGCGCGCGTGGATACGCGATCGAGTACTGCGGCAGCACCGTCAACGCTATGTCGATGGGTGAGCGCATGACACTGTGCAACATGGCAATCGAGGCGGGCGCAACCACGGGTCTGGTGCGACCGGACGCGACGACGCGGGCCTACTTGCACGATCGCGGCGAGCCGTTTGGGCACGAGGAACTTTGGTATTCTTATTCCAACGGCGAGAGCGCATACGCCAAGACGATCGAGATCGACGCCGCTCGCATCGTTCCGCTCGTGACCTGGGGAGTAAACCCGGCGCAGTCCGTGCCGCTCGGCGAAAGCGTTCCCGAGAACGCTAACGGCGACGCGCTCGGCTACATGGGGCTACGCCCCGGTGAGGCACTCGATACGTTCGAAATCGATCAAGTCTTCATCGGATCGTGTACCAACTCGCGCCTTCACGATCTGCGCGCTGCGGCAGAAGTGTTGCGCGGACGGCGCGTGAGCGTGCCGACGATCGTGACGCCCGGATCGCAAGCGGTCAAACGCGCCGCGGAGAGCGAAGGACTGCATGACATCTTCCAGGACGCAGGAGCGCTC
>PMUE01000066.1 GCA_003167055.1 Vulcanimicrobiota bacterium
GCGCGATCTCCGATGAAATCTGTAGTAGCCGCTGGTTGTCGAGTTCGAGCCCTGGATTCGTGTTGTGCACGCCGCCGGGCGCATTCCCCCATTGCGCTTGGAGTTTGTCGAACTCCTTACCGGCATAGCTGTCCGGAAGCAGTTCTTTCCCCATCCCAACCAGCAGCGGCCCCGACGTCGCGATCAGCTTATCGTTGATCTGCAATCCGGTGACCGCGCGAAACACCGCGCTTGCGAGCGTGCTGCACAGCGGCGATGAATGCACGCGGATGATCGTCTTGAGCGTGGGGGTCGGCGCCGGCACCGGCGACGGCAACGAGGAAGCGGCGGTTACCGCGAGCAGCAGGAGGCTGAGCATGCTAGTCGACGAGGCCCTTTATCGAGGTTTGGAACGGCGGTGTTTTAAAAGCGGCGCTGCATGTATTAACGTCGATCCCCGTCGCCGAGCCGGCGCGGACGAATTGCACGATCAATGCATCCACGCACGGCGATTCGGCCGCATGTCCCGCGCCCTGCACGAGCACGATGCGCGCGTTGGGCAGATATTTCGCTGCCGATTCCGCGTAGTGCGGCGGTGTCGCCGGGTCGTCGGAACCCGAGATCATCAGCACCGGCGCGTCGCTATGCACCGGTTCGTTGAAGCTCGCGGGCATCGCCGGTACGTTCCAGATCGCACACGCGCTTCGTTGCGCTTCGATGCGAAGATCGCCCGCGAAAGAATGGGCCGCGGCATTGTTGACCGCGCTCTGATCGAGGAACGGGATCCCCTCGGCACAGGTGTACGACAGCCACGCACCCATCGTCAGATCTTCATCGAGGCCCACCGCGACTACGTTGATCAAGGTGGTGAGCGGCACCGTGTCGCGGTGCGCCGCGCGATCGACCACCAGCGGAACGTACGCGGCGGCGCCCGGATCGTAAAGCGCCTGGCGCAGATGGTCGACGAAGACGGCCTTGGAGAGCTGAACGGTCACCGGCGCCGCGCCCTTCTTCGCCACCAGCGTAACCGGGATCGGCCCGCGATCGAGGCGTTGCACGAGCGCGGCAAATTGTTGCGCGAAGTTCGGGAAGCGTTTGTTACAGGCGGCGTCGCGCTTGCACTTCGCGATCAAATCGTCGAGCGCGCGCTGCGCGCCGAGCGGCTCACCCGGCAGGGGCTCGAATCCCGGCGGATCGACCCCGTTGAGCACGGCGCTCTCGACGCTGTCGGGATGGCGACGCATATAAATGAGGGAAAAGAACGTGCCGTAGGATCCGCCGTCGAGCACCAGCTTCGGATAGCCAAGTGCCGCCCGAATGTCGTTGAGATCATCGGTCGCATTGTTTGTATTGTAGAGTGCGAGATCGCTCGTTGCCGAATATTTCGCGCGACACGCGGTGATCAGGTTGCTCGGGAACAAAGAACGAAAGTAGGATGCCGGGTCCGACGCCGGTGTCAAGCTGCACTCTAGGCCGTTCGAGGCGCCCATGCCGCGGTCGTCCATAAACATGATGTTGTAGCTGTCGCGCAACGGCACGGCAGCTTTCTCGAAGCGCCCGTCGGCGATAAAGGTCGCATACGGTACCGCGCTCTCGCCCGGGCCGCCGGCGATGACCACGATCGCGCGATTCGAGACATGTCGCGCCTTGAGCACGACGAACGCGATCGCAATAATGCGGCCCGACTGCGTCGCGCGATTCTCATAGACACCGTAGGTTCCACACAGCGCCGGGACGTGGGTCTTCCCTTGCGTGCACGGCTTGACGTGAAGGCCAAGCGCAGCGGGCGCGCTCTGCACCGAGCCCGCCGGCATTATCATGGCGACGGCAGCGAGCATCATCGGCGCAAATCTGAGTCGCATGTGCGCTCGTTTCCAGCTGTCCTAGACGTGTCCCCGCTCAGCACGGGGCTTTGCGCTATGGTCGAGGGTGATGAGGTTTGTTGCCGCAACGGTTCTGCTTGCGCTTTGCGCTTCGATCGCCGCACCATGCCTGGCAGCGGGCACAGCGCGCGTCCAGGAGAGCAATGGCAGCGTGCGCGTCTACCACGACGTCGCGATCAACATCGTGCACCAAACGCTGCGCGTGACCAGCGCCGACGGGAAGGAAACGTTCGTGATCAATCACGCTGCGTGCGCCTACGCCGGCGTATTCGAACATTGCACGCCGCTGCGCATCAGTCTCGAACGCGGCGGCACGACACGTGCCCTCGACGCGGCAGGCGGCACGATCTTTATCAACCCAACCAAACACACTCAGACGCTCTCAAACTCATCGACGCAGCTTCCCCCGCATGGGATCTCGATGACCATTAGCACCAAGAACAACACGTACATCACGGTGAATGGTCAGATCGACGGATTGGTGCGCTGATGGAAAAGCTTGGCGTTGCCATCTTTCTTATCGCGTTCATGCTGCTCGCGGGCTTAATGTGTGACTATCACGAGTTGATCGAGGCGTTCCGAGGCGGTTTCCGGGTGGGGCGAATCCTCGTCGCCAACTTTATCGTCGTTCCGCTGCTGGCCGTCATTGTCGTGCGCCTCTTTGCACTCGACGACTTTGTTGCAACCGGGATCCTATTAATGGCGATCGCGCCGGGCGTGCCATTCTTGCCGATGATTGCGGGCGCCAAGAAGGGCGGCAGCGCTGGTCTTGCGACCGGTCTTGCCGTGGTACTGCCGGCGCTCTCGATCGTAACGGTCCCAATCACCATACCGTTCATATTGCCGGCAGGCGCGGCAGAACACATTCGGTTCGCTCCGTTCATCATTAATTTGGTGCTGCTTCAGTTGCTCCCGTTGTGCATCGGGCTCGCGATTCGCGCGCGCTTGGCGAAGGCGACACCTATGCTTAGGAAAGTCGTCATCGGCGTGCTGGCCGTCGCCGGCCTCGCCGTACTCTACTTTGTGGTCCCCGCGATGGGCAAGGCGTTTACCGAAGTCTTTGGAACGCGTGGTCTGATGGCGACACTCTTGATCGTGATCCTCTCCGGCTTCGCCGGCTGGGCACTCGGTGGAAAGACCCCCGAATACCGGCGCACGATTACCATCTCGACGATCATGCGCAACTTCGGCTTGGCGTTGCTGATCGCCGGACAGAATTTTGAGGGCACGGTCGTCAGTGCTGCGGTGTTGGCCTACTTCGTCATCCAGTTTATCGTTGCCAACGTGTTGGGAACGGTGCTGAAGCGCCGCGACGCTAAGCTAGCCCATGCGTAAGCATTGACACGCCGATCGCGATAAAGAAGAGTCCCAGCGCAGCGTCGACATAGCGCCGGTACGGGCGCAGGCGCACGACGTTCGGCGCAAGATACGCAATGGCAGCCGCAACGATCCCGAAGGTAAGGATGTAGCCGAGTCCGGCGGTGCTTGCACGCGCGATGCCGAGCAAGGCGAAGAGCGGCACGTACAGTGCGACGTTATCGATGCCGGTTGCGAACACCACGCCCGCCATGGATGCCGACTGCATCTCAGCCTGCTGTTTGCCGAACGCCGTGATCACTTTGCCAAGGCCGATTGCCGCCGGCACGATGCCAAGCCACGCCACGTTGCTCACCGGAATGGCGGAAATCGCCAGGGCCGCGAGCAGACAAGCACCCACCAACAGGGCGAACGCCGCGGAGGCCTCGGCCGCGTTGCGCAGCCATCGTTCGGGCGTGGAAACCGCTGTCTGTGCCGCCAAAGCGGCGAAGCCGTCGATGTTGGTGACGATAAAGGCCATCACGATGACGAGCATGGTGGAGCTTTATGGTAACGGCGCCCCCTCGGGGCAAGATTGCTTTGTCCTAGACAGGCACCGGTGGGTAGGCCAAGCGACCGCAGTATGCTGGTTCTGTGAATGCAGCACTCGCGACATTTGACAGGCTGCCCCCCACGCTCAGCATTAAGATCGTGGCGCGCATTGCCAATCTCTCGATCGATACGATTCGAGCCTGGGAGAAGCGCTATCGCGCCGTCGTTCCGCAACGGACGCATGGCGGCCAGCGGCTGTTTAGCACCGAGGATGTCGAACGTCTCGTGCTCCTGCGCGAAATCGTGGCGTCCGGGACGACGATCTCGCACATCGCGCACTGCTCGACCACCGAGCTGCGCGGCATGGTGCGCGTCGCAAGCGGCGACGGGGAATCCGACGACGCCGACGTCATGCGCATTCTCAAAGCCGTTCGCCAGCACGACGTTCCGGTGTTGTGCCAAGAGCTGTTGATGGTTGCGCTGGTTCGCAGCGCCGCCGAATTCGCCGACGACATCGTTGCCGCGGTCCTCACCGAACTCGAGCACGACACCGAGGCGCGCCATACCGGCGAATTGCTGCTGGCGTCGGCGCTCGTTTCGATATCGTCGACGCTGTTTGACAAATATCGCGCCGATCGCACGGCGACGGTTGTTACGCTCACGCTGCCGGGAGAGCGTCACGCGATCCCGCCGCTCTTGGCGGCGCTCGTGTCGGCGGAGGCCGGCTATTTCGGAATGTACGTCGGAACGCAAATCGAGCCCGCCGATGTCGAGGCCTTGGCCAAAGACTTGGACGCGGCAGCTATTGTGATTCACGCCGGCGTGGAGTCGTACGAGCACATGCAGGCGGCGTTGCGTTTACGCGATCAACTCCCACACGCCCGTATTGTGCTGACCGGCCGGGGCGGACGATTGGCCCCGGCCGATTTCGTCACCGCGAGTTCACTCCGCGAACTCGCACGCGAGTTACGAGGCTTCGGAATCGCCTAGCGCTATTCCATCGCCGTGGCGTAGAAACTCCCGTTGTGCCAGTAGCCATACGCGACGAGTGAACGTCCGACCGCGACGCGTCCGCTAGTTTCACGATTTAACGCGGGCTGGTCGTTGATCACCAGCGTGCGGTCCGCGAGTTGCAGCGTGACTAAATGGCCGCGCACGATCGTGATCGTGCCCGCAATTCGTGCCCGGCGCGGTCCAACCGCATAATCGGGACAGTGGCCGTTGGGCTGCCATACACCGGTCGCCCATGTGCCGCAGATCGGATCGCCGTATTGATTGTTCGGACCAAATGCCGCCGTATCGTTGATGTCCGCGTTCGGATCGGTATCAACGGTCGTGGTGGTCGTTGTGGTCGTTTGCTGCGTTTGTTGTTGTACTTGAGCAAATGCCGGCAGGGTCAATGCCGACCCAAACGCCAGCGTGAGTACCATTGCAGTGATTTCTCGTTTCATGCGACCGTTGTACCCAATCGATGCACGCGTTATTCGCGCTCGAACAGCCAGCGCCTAATTGCCGTTGTTACCAGAATATGTTCGATTGGATGTAAACGAGCAAGCAGCGCGTCTTCATCTTCTTCTCTGTCGACGCGTAGCGGTTTGCGAGCGAGCACCCGCCCGCGATCGGTATCTACCGTGACCGCATGCACGCTCGCACCCGTCCACGTGCTTCCCGCTGCGAGCGCATCACGCACGGCGCGCGGGCCGCGAAACGCCGGCACAATCGTACCGTCAGGCATTCCGACGCTATCTTGCGCCGGGTCGAGCGGCAAGAACACGGGATGGACATTGAGCATTTCCGGAAAGGCTTCGACGAACGCGGGATCGAGCAAATGCATCCAGCCCAGCAGCAAGACGAGTTCCGGATCGAATTGCGCGACGGCGTCGCGGAGCGCGGTATCGTATCGATCGCGTGATTGCTCGTTACGCAGCCAAGGCAGCGAGATCGTAGGAATCCCGGCACGGCGTGCGCGCTCGAGCGCAAACGCCTCGGGTTTATTGGAGACGAGTGCCGCAAGATCGAGCGGCAGCCCCGCGCCGGCGCGATCGATAACGGCTTGAACGTTGGTGCCGCTGCCCGACGCGAGCACGACGGTTCGCACCGGCGTGGGCGTGAATTGCGCGGGATCGTAGCGCTCGACCACGCGCGCGCCAGCGTGTCGCGCATAGTATGGCACGAGGCCATCCGACGTCGCGGCGATCAGCGCACGCCGATACCCCCGCGCCCGCAACCCACACAATGCAATCTGCAAAAGCGCACTTCCTAAGGTGTCACCCTGCGCTTGTCGAAGGGGGCCTCGAAACTCGGGTGCGACGCCGAACGGCCCGAAGATGCCGACGTCAGGCTCGCGCGCGATACCGCGCAACCACGCGTAGCGTAAGCCGTGCGGATCGAACGCGGCAAAGCCGGCGGGGTTACCCTCAAACGTCGCAACCGCGCACTGTCCAGCGTCCACTTCGCTACTCCAGGCACCGCCAAAAACCAAATCGATCCACGCCAGGATCGGATCGCTCGCGCCCACGGTCGTTTCGAGAGCATAACCGGCGCGCGCCAGCCGCTCGCGCGCCGCAGTATCGTCGGCGAAGCGTTCGTCGAGATCGACGAGAAGGTTAACGAGCGTCGTGGATGACAACGTGCGGTTCGTTGACGTCGCGCTGCTCGATCCAGCCGACCACTTTGGCGCCGGGCACCGCCGCGGCCGCCTGGGCTGAATCGGCCAGAGACACCACCAGCGTGTAGCCGATGCCCATGTTCAGCGTGCGGTATTTTTCTTCATAGCTCAGGTTCCCGAGGCGCACGAGCTCTTGCATGATCGGCGGGACACTCCAGCGCGCCGCTTCGAAAATCGCCTTCACGTTCTCGGGTAATGTGCGCGGAACGTTTTCCAACAGACCGCCGCCGGTGATATGCGACATCGTCTTCACGCGCGCGACGCCTTGAATCTGCCGCACCGCATCATAATAGGAAGGATGTGGCGCAAGCAGCGCCCCCCACTCCTCGCGCGGAAGCAGCGCGCGGGCGAGCGAGTAGCCGTTGGTGTG
>PMUE01000336.1 GCA_003167055.1 Vulcanimicrobiota bacterium
GACGGCCGAGCAGCGTGTGGCGCTCGAACGTCTCGGCGCCGCTTTGGATACGCGCGCGTTTGCCGAGCTCTTGCTGTTCGGCGTGACCGGCAGCGGTAAGACCTACGTCTACGTCGAGGCGATCAAGCGCGTCGTGCGCGAAGGCGCGCGCGCGATCGTGCTGGTTCCGGAAATTTCGCTCACGCCGCAGACCGCGCGACGGTTCGAGGAAAGTTTCGGCGATCGCGTTGCGGTGCTGCACTCCGCGCTCTCGGAGCGCGAACGCTTCGACGCCTGGCAGGCCTGCGCGCGCGGCGAGATCGACGTCGTCGTGGGTGCACGGAGTGCGATTTTCGCGCCGCTGCAAAACGTGCGGCTATGCGTGGTCGACGAGGCGCACGAGACCTCGTACAAGCAGGAAACGGTGCCGCGCTATCAGGCGGTGACCGTGGCACGCGAGCGTATGCGTGCCGCAAGCGGCGTGCTGGTCCTCGGGAGTGCTACGCCGCCGCTGGAAAGCTACGAAGCAGCATTGCGCGGCAAGATCGAGCTGGTGACGATGCGCGAACGCGCGACCGCGCAGCCGATGCCGACGGTCCACGTGGTCGATCTGGCGAAGGAATTCGAGTCGGGCAATAAGCGGATTTTCTCGACGATGCTCGCCGAGGCGCTGGGCGAACGGATCGAGCGCGGCGAGAAGACGGTACTTTTCGTGAATCGCCGCGGCAGCGGCGGCTTCGTGCTTTGCCGCAGTTGCGGCCACGTGCCACAGTGCCTCCGCTGTGATGTCTCGCTGACCGCGCATCGCGGCGAAGGTTTGCTACGTTGCCATTACTGCGATTTTCAGATGCCCTTGCCGAGGAAATGTCCCGAATGCGGGCTCGAGACGATCCGTGAGTTCGGCGTCGGCACCGAACGCGTCGTAGAAGAAGTGGCGCGGCTCTTTCCCGATGCTTGCGTCGTGCGCATGGATTCCGACACGACCACGCGGGTGGGCGACCATGCCCGGCTGTTGACCGAATTTGGCGAGCGCGGCGACGTGCTGGTCGGTACGCAGATGGTCGCGAAAGGGCTGGACTTCCCGACCGTGACGCTGGCCGGCGTGGTGGCCGCCGACGTCGGCTTACACATTCCCGATTATCGCGCGGCGGAACGGACCTTCGATTTGATCGCGCAGGTCTGCGGTCGCAGCGGGCGGGCCAGCGTTGGCGAGGCGATCGTGCAGACCTACTCGCCGAACCACCCGGCGATCGTCTTCGCCGCCAAACACGACTACGATGGCTTCGCGCGCGGCGACGAACTGGCGCAGCGCCGTGAATTGCGCTATCCACCGTTCTCGCGCTTGGTCTATTTGGGCGTCATCGGCCGCAGCCGTAAGGCCGCGCACGATGCAGCGGAGAGCTACGCTGAGATACTGCGCGAGGCAAACGTCGGTGAGGTCCTT
The DNA here is from genome assembly GCA_003167055.1 of Vulcanimicrobiota bacterium. Classification (GTDB taxonomy): domain Bacteria; phylum Vulcanimicrobiota; class Vulcanimicrobiia; order Vulcanimicrobiales; family Vulcanimicrobiaceae; genus Aquilonibacter; species Aquilonibacter stordalenmirensis. The sequence goes on from PMUE01000336.1 coordinate 1,424, forward strand.
GGCCCCGCGCCGTACCCAATCGCGCGCGTGAACAACGAATGGCGCTTCCGCGTGGCGGTGAAATCGCGCACACCCAAGCCGCTGCGGTTGACGATTCGGACGAAAGTTCTAGCGCTGGCGCGCGGGGAACGGGCCACGCGGCTCGCAATCAACGTCGATCCATGAGAACCGCCTGCTATGCCCGCTAATGCAATTTCCGACCTAGAAGCGGAGCTAGACGCGTTCGAACCGGACGAGGATCTGTCGCGCCTACTGCTCTTCAGAATACTCGCGATTGAGTTTCCGCACCGCGTTGCGGGCGGCCGAACTCCGGAACAGGCCGCAGCCGACATGCGGCACTACCTAACGGCCCTAGACCTGGCCGAGTCGCTTTCCCTAGGCAAAATCGATCTGCGCGCGGTCCAGCAGTTGCACGGGGTTCTCGACGGCCGCAGCGGGCCTACGCCATTTCGAAAAATACCGGTCGCAGTCCGGCCAAACTTTCCCGGTGCGGCCGTGCGCCTAACCGGCACCACCCCTTCGGATGTTGTACCGCGTATGGAGGAAATGCTCGAGGGCATCTATCGTAATCCAGCGCTAAAGCGGTTCGAGCGCATAGCATTAGGATATTTCGAACTCATCCGAACGCATCCGTTCGAAGATGGGAACGGTCGCTTATCCAGGCTACTCCTGACTGCGCTCATCGATCACGAATTTCGTTCGAACGTACCGTTGACGATTACTCGTGTGATGCGGTCTGATTTTCGCCGTTATCATGCCGCTATTCGCAGCCAGGATGAAAACGTTTATGCCCGGTGGCTGGCGTACGTTACCGGAGCCGTCACCGCCGAATTGCACGCAGCGGGACGTTTCAGCGTTGCTTTCCGGAATCTAAGCAGCAATGATCGCAGCCTTGCGTTAGGGAAAATTAGGGAAACAACCGGCGCGTTCCGCGACGGCGGAGGGTCCGAAGTCTTGTTACAGTCCGCCTCATCCCGTCTATCAGCAGAAAGTGCGCGGCTACTGGTGGGACTTATGGCCTAGGACTTTAGGATTTACATTGGAGAGCGTTTGCAGTAACGTCTTCTTTACAAAGGAATGTGGGTGTTCCTGATCGCCGCCTTCGCACGGCTCGGATCAGGAGTTCGCCCTGCGTCATGGAGGCACACGGATGAACGCGCAAGGTGTTAGCGGCGTTACGACGGCTGACGTACCGGAGATTCTTACGGAGCAGCCGGGAACAACAGCCCCTGTAAGTGTGTCGGACGAGGCCGGAGCAGTTGTACCTCAGGCAGCCCTCACGGCACTATTCGACCAAAACGGAAACTATGTCGGCTCGTACGGGATCGACCCCAGCACCGGCACGTTTTCAGCTTGGAATTCGCAAGGGCAGGAGACCAGCTTTCAGGCGTTCGCCGCGGAGCACCAACTTGCCAACGGTGCGACTCCGGTCGCTTCCGACGGCGGCAACGCTGTTCTTTACAACTCGTCGGGGCAAATCATCGGGCTCGATGTCGCCGGTTACGTCGTCGATACGCCCAATGTAGCGCAAAACGCGCCCACTCCGATCGATGGGGATACCACAGTCTACGACGAGACGGGGACGACGGAGATCGGATCCTTCGGGTATAGCGACGCCAAGAGCGACCTCCTCCTCGACGGTAACTCAGCGGACGCAACTCTGGAGTCAGAAGGATTCACCGCTTCCCAAATCGGTCAAGTCGAGCACGATCTGCAGGCAAACGGAGGTTGGGTCCTTTCAAGCGCCACCGACGCTGCGATCTACACAGCGCTAGTCCAAAATGAAATAGATCAAAATATAAATGCGGCTGGAACCGTGCCTGTAGGCGTGTA
>PMUE01000349.1 GCA_003167055.1 Vulcanimicrobiota bacterium
CGTGCGCGAAGGCATCGCCGAGTATCAATTCATCGAGTTCAAGCCGACCCGCCCGCTCAATCCGTAGGCTCGAAGTACGATGAGCAAGGGCGCGCGCTGGGCCATCGGGGTTATGGTAGTGGTCGTTGCCTTGGTCCACATCTCGGTGGCCGGGAAGTACGATCTCTTCCGCAACGAGCTGTATTTTATCGTGTGCGGACGCCATCCGGCGTTCGGCTACGTCGATCAACCACCACTGGTTCCACTGCTTGCCGCGCTGATGCAAGTCGGCGGCGTCAACGTGTGGCTGGAACGCTTGCCCGCGGTGCTGACCGCAATTGCGCTCGTTCCGCTCACCGTACTCTTCGCGCAACTGCTCGGCGCGACCACGCGCGGAGCGTGGCTGGCCGCGGTCGCCGCCGCGAGCTCGTCGCTGGTGACCGCGATGTTCAGCTGGCTGTCCACCGGAACGTTCGAACCGTTTGACTTCACGCTTGTCGCCTATCTCATCACGCGTGGATTTTTGCGCAACGAGCCGCGGATGTATTGGTGGGCGGGGCTCGTCGGCGGTCTTGCCTTCGAAACGAAATACACGATTCTGTTATGGGTGATCGGGCTAGCGCTCGGAATTGCGCTTTTCGGTCCGCGTTCAATCTTCCGCTCGCGCGATCTCTGGATCGGCATCGGCATCGCCGTGGTTATCGCGCTGCCTAACGCGATCTGGCAGGCCGCGCACGGCTTCCCGTTCCTCGAGCTCGTGCGCAACGACAGCAGCGGGAATCTCATCGGTAGCCCGATCGGGTTTGTGCTGATGCAGGCGTTTATTGCCAATGTTCTGCTTGCACCATTGTGGCTGACCGGCATTATCGCGCCGTTTGTCTCGCAGCGCTTGGCGCCGTTTCGCTTTCTTGCCGTCACCTTTGTCGCGATAGGCGTGATGATCTACGTGACGCACGGCAAAGCGTATTATTATGCCGGCGCCTATCCGACGATCTTCGCGCTCGGCGCAGCTGCCTGCACGATGCTGCCGCGCGTGCTGGTCACCATTTGGGCCGTCCTTACCTATGCAAACGCGGCGCTGGCGCTGCCGTTTGTGCTGCCGATCCTCGCACCCGAACAGCTGAAGTTGCGGTATGCGCATACATCGATGAAACCGATGGAACGCGCGGGTATCGGCGCGCCGATTCCGCAGAATCTCGCCGACGAGTTCGGCTGGCGCGACGTTGCGCGTTCGGTCGAAGCGGTTTACGCGTCGCTGTCGCCGGCCGATCGCGCGAAAGCGGCGATCTTCGGTTCGAACTACGGCGAAGCGTCCGCGGTCGACGTGTACGGCCACAATCTGCCGCCGGCAATCAGCGGCAACAATAACTACTACCTGTGGGGACCGCTCGGTTACGACGGCTCGGTGGTGATCGCGATCAACGTCGATCCGGCGCAGTGGGCCACGTTCTGCGATTCAGCGCAGGTCGTCGCGCACTTCGGCGATTCACCATACGCAATGCCGTACGAAGTCAATCGGCCGATCGTGCTCTGCCGCGGGATGCATCCGCCGCTGCCGCAGCTCTGGCCGCAATTCAAACACTACGGCATCGAGAACTTGGGCACCGCACCGTAGCGTTCGTTAGAGCAGGAAGAGCTCCGCAATTTTGCCGTCGGGCGTCCGATACAATATCGCGCGCATCGACTTGGTCTTAAACGTAACGGTCAGGACGTTGACGACCAATCCTCCGCGCAGTGCCGAGCGCGTGTTCTCGACCTGCGGCGTTCCAAGTGGGGCGAGCGACGTGACCGCCTCCGCAATGCGCTGCGGCGTCATGAATGCGTTGAAGTCGGCCGTGAGCACCGATCGATCGATCTGGCCCTGCGCAAGGTTGATCAGCCACGTTCGCGTCAAGGCCGCCGCGTCGGGAAGGCCGGCCTCCGCCGCAGCGCTGCCGTAAATATCTTCCGCGATCGCCCGACCAATCGTTGAGCTGACGTCGCTCGGGGTTGCATTGGCGAACACGATAATCGAGGTATCGTCGTCCGGATATAACGCCTCGAATGATTGATATCCCACGACTTCGCCGCCGTGAGCAACCTGCCGGTGACCGTTGAACGCCCCGAGCGAGAATCCAAGGCCATACCCGGGGTTCTCTTTGTCGGCAAGCAGTCGCGGTTGCCACAGCGTTGCCGTGTCTGCGGCCGGAACGACGTGGTGCTCCATCAGCGCGATCGTCCACAGCGCCAGATCGTGTGCCGTCATCGAAAGACTGCCGGCGGCATTGAGCCACGCTGCTGCGGCGACCGGCGCAACTTCGTACGGTCCGAAATAATACGACGAATAGCCGAGGGCATCGGTCGGGCCGAAGCCGCCGTCGATCCAATGCGCCGACGTCATGCCCAGCGGTTCGAAGAATCGGCGGCGATAGATATCGAAGAGCGCCGCGCCCGCCACGCGTTGAGCGATGACGCCCGCGATCGTATAACCGCTATTGCTGTACTGCCAACGCGTTCCCGGTGCAAAGTCGAGCGGCAGATGGCCGTAGCGATCTGCCAGCGCTTGCATGGTGATTGGGTGAAACGATTCGAGCGTGGGGTAGTCGAGCGGATAGTAATCTCGAATTCCGGCCTCGTGCGCGAGCAGTTCCGCAATCGTGATCTGCGACGCGTCGGTGTAACTCGGCTCGTATTTTGCGAGCGGATCGTCGAGCGAGAGCTTTCCTTCGCGCGCCATCGCCACCATCGTCGCTGCCAGAAACTGCTTGCTGACCGACCCAATCGGAAACGTCGTTGCGGTGGTCGCTGCCAGTTTTGGGTCCAGTGACCGGTAGCCGTACGCCTTTTCATAGACGATCGTTCCGTGTCGCACGATCGCTAGCGACACGGCCGGCATGCCCGTGCTCGCCATCGTTTTTTGAACGAGGGCGTCGACATACGCCGGTGTCGGTTCCGCTGCCAGCGTTGCCGCTAGGAGAAGAACGATCAAAGCCTGGCGCATAACGTCTAACCTTTCGGCGGGGCGAGTGAGGTTTGGAGCAGCGTGAAGCGCTGCTCTTGAATCGCATGGATTGCCCACACGCCCGCGGGAACCAGCATCGCATTTGGGACGAGATGGTGCGCGAAGTCACCATAGACCGCGTCNNTGCAGACGAAGAACCGCGCACCGGCGTCGGCCACCAGCGAACGAATCGAGATGTCCCCGTCGCCGCCTTGCTCGCGCAGTAACGGGTTGCCGCTCGGGCCGAATTCCCGAACCGATGCGATCTGCGCGGCGCCGTTTCCGTGTTTGATTTTTCCGGAGAACGGAATCACGTAGCGGTTCCATACGAGATCGTCGAACGCCAAGAAAATCGAGAAGCCATGATAGAGCACGGCAACGGGAAGCACATCGCTCCAATCGACACCGACGTCACGGTAGCCGCCCAGCGTATTGCGCATCGCCAAAAGCACCTCGCCGCCTTCGATTTGGACGGCGGTGAAGAGGTTCTTGTGCGCTTGAGCGCCGTCGAGTAGCGCGTTAAACGCCTCGAGATCGAAGTCGAGCTTCGGGGCCTTGGGGTGCAGCGCCGCCGCGGCGTCGGCCAGTGCGGTTCCCGGAATCGTTGCAGCGAGCGTTCCCGCCACGAGAAAGTCCTTACGCGTGGTCATCCTGGCTCCTTGACGGTAACTACAGCGGAATGTTCCCGTGCTTACGTTTTGGTCGTTCGACGCGTTTGTTCTCGAGCATTCGTAGTGCGGTCGCGATCGCGCCACGCGTGCGGTGTGCCTCGATCACGTCATCCACGTAGCCGCGTTGCGCCGCAATGTACGGATTGGCNNTGACGTCGTACGCGCCGCCGTAGGCTTTGCGAGTGATGATCGTGATTTTCGGCACCGTCGCTTCGGCAAAGGCGTAGAGCAGTTTCGCGCCGTGCAAAATGATGCCGCCGTATTCTTGCCCCGTGCCCGGCAAAAAGCCCGGCACGTCGACGAACGTAACCAGCGGAATGTTGAAGGCATCGCAAAAACGTACGAAGCGCGCGGCTTTGATCGATGACGAGATGTCGAGCACGCCGGCCAGAACGTTGGGCTGATTGGCGACGATCCCGACGCTTTGGCCGTCAATGCGGCCGAATCCGCAGATGATGTTCTGCGCGTAGAGCGGTTGGATTTCGAAGAAGTCGCCGTAGTCGAGCACGCCTTCGATCACCTCGTGCATATCGTACGGCTTGTTGGGCGAGTCGGGCACGATGTCGTCGAGCGCCATATTCTCGCGGGCCGGATCGTCGTCGCATGCATAGCGCGGCGGATCATCGAGATTGTTCTGCGGAATGTAGGAGAAGAGCGTCCTGGTCTGCGCCGCCAGATCGTCTTCGTCGGTTGCGACCACGTGCGCAACGCCGCTGCGCGTTGCGTGGGTCATCGCGCCGCCCAATTGTTCGAAGGTGACGTCTTCGCCCGTGACCGTCTTGATGATCTCGGGTCCGGTGATGAACATCTGCGAAATCTTCTCGACCATGATCGTGAAGTCGGTGATCGCCGGCGAATAGACCGCGCCGCCGGCGCAGGGGCCCATGATGGCGGAAATCTGCGGCACCACGCCGCTCGCCAGCGTGTTGCGCAGAAAGATATCGGCGTACCCGGCCAGCGAAACCACGCCTTCCTGAATGCGCGCGCCGCCGGAGTCGT
>PMUE01000285.1 GCA_003167055.1 Vulcanimicrobiota bacterium
ATATCGGGCTTAGAAATCAGCAAACGGCACAGCGCGACGCGGCGCTTCTCGCCGCCCGAGAGCGGACCGATCTTTGCTTCCCACGGCGGCAAACGCAAGGCGTCGGCCGCGATCTCGAGCTGTTGGTCGAGATCGTCGCCCGCAGCTTGCAGGATCGCTTCAAGTTTCGACTGCTCTTCAGCGAGCTTGTCGAAATCCGCGTCGGGGTTGCCGTATTCGGCGTAGAGCGCTTCGAGTCGCTGCCGAGCAGCGAGCAACTCGCCCAAGCCCTGCTCGACCGCTTCGCGCACGGTTAAGTCCGGATCGAGTTTCGGCTCCTGCTCCAAATGGCCGATCGTCAGATTCGGCGCCGGCGCCGCGTCGCCGTCGAATTCGGTATCGACGCCGGCCATGATGCGCAGCAGCGAGGACTTTCCGGCGCCGTTGAGACCGAGAATGCCGATCTTCGCGCCGGGAAAGAAGCTCAACGAAATATCTTTGAGAATCTGACGTTTCGGCGGTACCGTCTTGCCGACGCGAAACATGGAATAGACATATTCAGGCACGCTCGGGAACTTCGGTGAAGGCCTACTTTTCTCTTGTCGCGTAGTTGTTCCGTATGCTCGCGTTGCTCCTTACGGCTTCGCTTAGCGCGTGGCTGCCGGCGTTTGCGAACAGCTCGGCCTTTTGGGAGGATGCGGTTCGTATTTCGCAGCGCGACGAATTCTCGTACGTGGGCGCCGACGGGACGTTCTTTTTCATGGGGCCGGCGAGAGGGCGCGTCGTGTATGACTACACTCATCACATTGCGTTGTACCACGTCGGGTGTTGTGCTTGGGGTGACGTGGTCCTCGGATATGCCTCGCTGCCTCCCGAAAGGGTCGTGAATCGCGATCTCACCGCGCTGCACACCGTGCGTGGGATTCGTCTAGGCATGTCGCCCGGCGGCGTGACGCTTCGATACGGAGCAAATACGCTACGACGCGTTCCACGTGCGAAAGATGTCTACGTACTCGCCTACACCACGTGGCCCCCGAAATCACAAATGATCGGGATTACGCGCAGTCCATGCGGTCAGTTTCAAAATTTCTACTTCCGCAACGACCGGCTCGTGCTCATCCAACTCGGAAACGGCTGCTGATGATTAGGACGGAGGATGTAAAAATGTTGAAACAGGGCGGGATTCTCATTGCTTTAGGAATGTTTGTGTTGCTGGTGACGTGCGCGGCTCGCGCGCAGCAGCCGGACGTCACTGCGATGAAGAAGCTTTCCTTTCTCTCAGGTGCGTGGAGGTGTACCGTGGAGGCTGGAACATCGAACGGGCTTGTTCAGGACGTGACGTATTCTTTCTCGCCCGATGGACTTTGGATGACCGAGCTGTCACAGGACAGTGGACCGGGACACAACGACTGGGGAACGCAAATCTGGGGATATGACGCTCGCGCCGGCAAGCTCGTTGCATATAATTTTACCCCTATCGGTGTATTTACCAAGAGCGTTGACGGCTGGATAAACGGCGCGTTCGTAAGCCATCGAGACGATAACGGCGCAACCGTCTCGGTTAGGCCGATCAGCAGCGGGTCGATGCAATGGGTCATAGAAAGTGCGGACCACTCAAATATTGTGAAAGAAAACTGCGTGCGGCGATGAATCGGCCGGCGACCTCGAGCAGCTAGCGGGTGCGGTTCCACAGTTCGACAATCGTGTTCGTGCTGTCGACGATGCGGTCGCAGGCCGCGAGCAATCCTTGCCCCGCCGCGCCGGTGTCATTCGGGAGTGCGTCAGCGACCTGCGAGTACGCCTCGCGTAATCCCGTCGCGCGATCGATCGATGCGGTCGCTAGCGCAGCTGCCAGCGGTGCGAGTGCGGGAAAGGCCGGGGTCTGCGGATCTTGATAGATGTGCGAGAGCGCCGCGTTGCCAAGACCCAGTCGTTGCGTTGCGGCCATGATGCCGAGCGCGGTATCCGGATCGATTTCGTGCGTGCCACCGGGTTCGCTGAGCATGCGCTCGAGCGATTCTTCGGCGGACGCGCGCGTGCTCCAGAGCTTCGTGCGCAGCGTTCGCATCTTTGCAAGATCGCGCGAAATCGGATCGATCAATCCGGCGAGCAGGTAGCGCGTAAACTCGAGCGACCCTTCCACCAGCGCGCGCAGGCTCGCGACCGTTCGCTCCGACTCCCAGGTCGGCCAAATGAGATAGGAGAGTATTGCGAGCAGGCCGCCGATGACCGTCGCCACCAAGCGGTTCTGCACAGCGGTCGCTTCCGGCGTTCCCAAGAGTGCCAGCAGGAAAACAACGTACGCGGTCACCGTGAGGCTGAAGAGGCCGTAATTGAGTTGAAACGCGGCGTAACTGATCGCGGCAAAGACGATCGCGAGCGCCAGCGTGATGTGCGGTGTATGTGGGACGGCCACGACGATCGCTGTTGCCGCGACGACGCCGACGATCGTTCCAGCGATGCGCGCAACGCCGCGGGAGAGCGTTGTGGTAAAGTCGGGACGCAGGACGAGCGCGGTCGTTAGCGTGATCCAATACCCGCGTTGAATCGGCAGCACGTGGGCAAGCACGCCCGCCGCGGTGAGCGTTACGGCGAGGCGAAGCGCATGCCGTCCGAACGCAGAATTCAGCTGCAAATGCTCGCGCATCACGGCAAGCGGGCGCTCGAAACTCGGTAAGTGGGTGGGATAGTGGAGTTCGGGCAACGCGACCCCGCCGAGCGGAACGCTCGCCGCTCGCCAGGCGGCGCGGAGTTGTCCGTAAAGCGCGCGCAGGTTGGGATCGTTGGTGTCGGCGTTGATCATACCGTACAGCGCGACATCCGCGGGCGCGTGCGCGTCGTCGAGTGCCCGCGCGATCACATCGAGCACCTGCGCGATCACCGGACGAAGGCGCGTGTATTTCTCGCCGCCGACGGTCGCGAGCAGTGCGAGCGACGAGCGGATGCGAACGGCTTCATCCAGGAGGCTTTGAAATGCGGCGAGCACCAGAGGACGGCCGAAGGGCCGCGGATCGGCCAGCGCTTTGCGTACCGCGATGAGTTCGGCGGTGGCGGGTACACGCGCCGGTGCGTCGCTCGCATTTGCGTACTCGCCAAGCTCACGATAGGCGTCGGCCAGCGCGTGGCGTTCTTGCGGATAGCGCTGGATCGGCCAGAGTACGACCAGCAGCAGCGTCTGGAGCAAACCGCCCGCAAGCATGATGACCGCCACAAGCACCGCAACGTGGAGCGGCAACGGATAGCGTTCGAAAATGATCAGCGTCGTGGTTGCGTTCACGCCGATGGCCGATGCGCCCGGACCGAGCGACGCGCTCAGCCCATAGCCAAAGCCCCAGACGGCGAGCGCAAGTATCCCAAGCTCTGCCGAGTGCGAGCACAGAGATGCGACGGCGGTTGATACGGCCATCGCGAGCGCCATGCCGAGCATCGTGCCGACGCGCGTGCGATACACGCCTTGCAGCGACGCAAACCCCACGCTGAAGGCGCCGATACCGGCGGACACCGCGTAGATCGGGACGCCGCTGGCAAAGCCTGCCAGCAGCGCAACGGCAACGCCGATGCCGCAGCGCACGGCAAAGACCGGTTCGATGCCGTTGCGTTCGAACCGAAATGCGCTGGTGAGGATGCGTTGAATGACCTGCTGCATGAAAAAGCTGCTCTGCTCGATCGTCCTGGCGGTCCTCGCGTTTGCGGCGCCGCTCCCGCTCCTTTGCGCAGGTCCGACAACCGTGAGCGGAATCCCGCTGGACGCGCCGTGGAAAGTGACGGTGTACAACCTTGCGCGAACGTCGTTCACCCATCCGGCCTGGGGCTGGCAGCACGGCGAACGCAACTATCAAATCGCCATGGAGCTCGCCAAAGGTGATGGGCTCACCATCGACACCGACGTGCTCTTCGCGGCCTGCATGCTACACGACATGGCGGCGTTTCCACCCTATCAAGCCAAGGGCGAGCACGGCGACGTTGCGGCGCGCGAGAGCGAATCGATTCTGCGTGACGCAGGCTTCCCGATGGGCAAGTTTCCGAGCGTGCAAGCAGCGATGCGCGGCCACATGTACTACAGCAATCCGGGCAGCGATCCCAATGCCATCGTGCTGCACGATGCCGACTCGCTCGACTTCTTGGGCGCAATCGGCGCGGTGCGCATGATCTCGCTCACCGGCGCGTCGGCCTCCAGCGCCGCCGCCGCGATAAAGAGCTTGCGCAGTTTCATCCGCGACATTCCCCCGAAGCTGATCACCAAGACGGCGCAACGGATCGGCGCGCAGCGCACCGCCGAGTTGCAAGCATTCCTCGATACCTACCAGCGCGAGTCGTTTGACGGCCTACTGCCCTAGACGTTTAACCGCCGACGGAGACGGGCCCGTGGCCGAACAGCGGCGGAATGTAGTGGCCCGCGAGGTACGAGAGCACAAAGACGACCACGCCGAAGGCAACGATCTCGAGTCCTTTTGAAACCGGATTGCGATCGGTATTGCGCGCCGCGTAGAATCCCACGCCGAACAACGCGGCAACCGCAAGCACGAGCGCGAGAATCGTCGAGCCGGTCATCGAAAGCGGTATGATGTAGGCGAGAATCGGAATCAACGATCCGGCGGCAAACGATCCGCCCATCGCAAGCGGCGCACGCAGATCGGTGTCCTCGGCGACGCGGGGATCGATGCCGAACTCGTCGCGCACCATTTCGTGAAGCCAGATGTCCGGATTCTTCTTGAGACGCTCGACGATCATCAACGCTTCGTCGTCGGTGAATCCCTTGAGACGATAGTAAGCGACCTGCTCGGCGAACTCTTCTTCGGGCATCTCGAGCATCTCGCGTTGTTCGAAATCGATCGAACTCTGCACGACTTCGCGTTCGGACTTGCCGCCGAGGTACTCGCCTACGCCCATCGAGAGCGCGCCGACGAGCAGCGAAAGTCCGCCGGTGAGCAAGATCGTAGCCCGGTCGTGCTCGGCGCTGCCGACGCCGGTGACGTTCTGCGAGATCTNNAAGACGATCTCGCGAATGCCGCGCTGCCCCTCGAGCCGCCTGCGTTCGGGAGTGTCGGGGATACGCGCCGCGTTGCGGCCGCCCGACCCGACGACAACTTCCCGGTTGTCGACGCTGATGCCGAGCGAGTTGGTTTCCTCTTTCATTCCCCTCTCGCGTTCGCAGACGAGGCGCCCGGAAGCCTGCCGGCTGCCGTGGAAGTGTACGGGATGGACCCCGGCGAGGAGAATTCG
>PMUE01000223.1 GCA_003167055.1 Vulcanimicrobiota bacterium
TCCGGTTGCGCTCGCGCTGCTCGCAACCGGCATCGCGTATACGATCTACACCGCGGGAACAAACGCCTTCGTGCAGCTCGCGACGCCGGGATTTTTACAAGGGCGTGTCGGCGGTCTCTACAACTACGTGTTTCTGGCCAGCGGCCCGCTGGGATCGCTACTCGCCGGATGGCTGTGCGAACGCGGCGGAACGGCGCTCGCGTTTGCTGCCGGCGGTGTTGCCGCATTGGCGATGGCCGTGTTCGGCTTGTTAACCAATCCGTGGCCGATGCCGACCGGCACGGGGCGCCGGCGGCATTAGCTCACGTCTCGAGCGCCGGTACCGCGTCGCCGTCGAGGAAGACGCGCANNCTTTTTGAACACCAGCGGATCGTCCGCATAGAGGTCGACGCCCCACTCGAAGTCATCGAAGCCGATCGAGCCGGAAATAACCTGCGTCACCTGACCGTGATACGCGCGGCCGACTTTGCCGTGTTCGGTCATGAGCTTGGCGCGTTCGTCGAACGGCAACATGAACCAGTTGTCCATTGCTTCACGCTTTTTGTTCATCGGGTAGAAACAGGCGTAGCGCCGGCGCGGGATCTTCGCCCACAGACGCGGGCCGACGTACGGACTCTCCGCCTGTTTGCGCACGAGTTCGTCGAAGGCGGCAATCCACTCCGCCGACTGCGCCGTCAAGCCGCGCGACTGCAGCTCGGCGTGAATCTTGCCGGTCGCGTCGTACATCCCGAGTTCGAGGACTGAGACGTACGACCCGAGCGCGTGTAGATACTCGCGCACTTCCAGCTTATCGACCAGCGTTTGCGCATAGGCCAAGCCATCGTAGGTGCGCGCGTAGTGCGTCAGCATCAAATCGCCCTTATGACCGATGATCTGCGCCAAGCCGACGTCGCCGTCTTTGCCGGATTGCAGATGCTCGACGAGGTCGCTTGCGTGCGCGGAATACTTGGCGCGCCGCTTTTCGGGCAAGCCGTCCCACGACCGGCGATCGAAGGCAAACATCCGGTGGAGAATCCACCAGCCCTCGAGGGATTCGGGCACCTTCGGATCGCGCACGCGGCTATACTCCTCGCGTCAGCGCTTTGACGCGCCGCATCTCGGCTTCGACTTCCGCAACCAGCGCCTCCGGGCGCTCCCGGTACTTCGCCCAAAGTTGCGGCATGTGGGCGATGTCGTCGAGCACGCGCGTGTACACGCTGTTGACGGGCGTCGGTACACCGTTTGTGTGACCGGAGGCGGCGACCGCACCGTTGAGCACGTCGACCTCGCTGTGCGTCTGACCGGCGCGCAGATCGATGAGCAGCGACGGTGCCTTGCTTCCGCGGCCGCCGGCGATGCGCCGCGCCATGACGGCACGCGCAACCGGACTCGGCAACGCCGCCGACGCGATCAACGCTCGCACGGGGTAGCGCGGGAGATCGATCGGCGTAATCTTCATTGCCGACATCACCGCTCGCACTTCGCGAATCATCCGGATTTCCAAGGTGAAGATCTTTTCGAAGTGGACCATGCGTGCCGGGAGCACATTGAGAATCGCGCAGCTTGCATTGGCGACGACGTTGAGTGCGAGCTTACTCCATTTGAGCGCGCGCCAGTCCTCCACCACCGCGACGCGTATCCCGCTGCTGGCAAAGGTCGCGGTCAACCAATTGAATGCCGTGTCGCCGACCGGCGCAAAAGCCAAGCCGCCGCCTTCCCGGGCCGCACTTGCGCGTCCGTCGCGATCGCGATCGACCGGCACGGTAAGCGCCGCGGCGACGACGTTGTTCGCCCCGAACGCGTCGGCAAGTTTCTCTTCGTTGCCCACGCCGTTTTGGGGCGAGACGAAGACACACTTCTCGGGATAGGCAATCGCTTTGCGCAGCGTGACGATCGCGCCGTCGGTGTCGTATGCCTTGGTCGCCACGATAGCGACATCCGCGTCATACGGTGTAACGGCATCGAGATCGCGCGGCGCATAGGCGACGTCGACGCCGATCGACGTGAGACGGTCCCCAAGAAATGTTCCGACCGCACCTCGTCCGACGATATAGACCTTCACCGCGCAACTCCGGTACTGCCGAAGCCGCCTGCCCCGCGCGTGCTCTCCGGCAATTCGTCGACCAGATCGAATTGCGCGCGCGAGACCGGCGCTACGACGAGCTGCGCAATGCGATCGCCGCGCCGAATCGTCACCGGCGCCGAACCGAGGTTGGCCAATATGACACCGATCGGTCCGCGGTAATCGGCATCGATCGTGCCCGGCGTATTCAAACACGTAACACCGTCGCGCAACGCGAGGCCGCTGCGCGGCCGGATCTGCGCTTCGAAGCCGGGCGGCAGCGCGATCGAGAGGCCGGTTGGAACGAGCGCGCGCGCACCGGGCGCAAGCGTCAGTTCGCTCGCAACCGCGGCGAACAAGTCGGCGCCGGCCGCGAACTCACTCATGTAGGAAGGGAGCGGCAAATCATCCGCTTCGGGAAGCCGCTTGAGTGCAACCCGCACGAGCGTATTCATATTGGGGCCTATTTTGAAAGAAGCTGCGTTAACTCTTCCCGGAAACTCTCGATATCGCGAAACGAGCGATAGACGCTGGCGAAGCGGATGTATGCGACCGGATCGAGCGTACGCAGCGCTTCCATCAGCTTCTCGCCGACCATCGTAGCGCTTACTTCGCTCTCGCCGCGTGCAAAGAGATCGCGCTCGAGGTCGGCTGCGACCGCTTCCATCTGACTTTCGGAGATCGGGCGCTTCTCGCACGCCTTGCGTAGGCCGTTGAGAATTTTTTCGCGGCTATACTGCTCGCGGCGTCCGTCTTTCTTGACCACGAAGAGACGCGGCGCTTCCATGCGCTCGTACGTCGTAAAACGGTGCTTGCAACGCGGGTCCAAGCACTCGCGTCGGCGGCGGACAACGGTTTCGTCGTCGCGCGAGTCGACCACGCGGGTCTCGCTCTTGCGACAGGTGGGGCAAATCAGGTCGGTTACCTCGAGGCCCACATATTGTGGGTGCTCGTATTATACGGTACTACTGCTAGTAAACGCAAAAAGGCCGCCCGGCGTCCCCGCCGCACGGCCTTTGGAAATCAGTTATGAGAGCGCGAGCAGGTGCTAGGAAGCGGCCCCAATTTTGAACATCTTCGTTCCGCACTCGGGGCACTTGCCTTCGGTCGCGGGACGGCCGTTCTTCATGGTGATCTGTACGGCGTCTTTGATCTGTCGCTTCGTCTTGCACTTGACGCAATAGGCTTCTGCTGCCACCTGTGGATCCTCCAGAGCTTAGGGCTGGGTGCGGGTCCCCGTATTCGGGTACGCCACGGGGCCTCCTTGCGGCAGCCCTCACGCGAGAGCCCCTTGTTGCCGCAGGGCTGGTGCGGGAAGGCTGCACCATGGATCATCCGGAGTATACCACCCGAGAGGCCTTCGAAGCCGTACGAGGCGAGCGCGGCCTCGCCTGGGAAGGGGCCGGACTCTGGCGAGAGGGCCTACTGGAGGGGCTCGGGCGGCCGACGGTGGCGATCGTCGGGACCCGCGCCGCCACGCCCTATGGGCGGCGTCTGGCGCGATCCATCGCTGCGGAGCTCGGCACGGCCGGATGCTGCATCGTCTCCGGTCTGGCGCTCGGCATCGACGCGGCGGCGCACGAAGGCGCGCTCGACGCAGCGGCGCCGACGGTTGGCGTGCTGGGCAGCGGGCACGGACAATTCTTCCCTGCCCGCAACCTCCAGCTCGCCGAACGCATGATCGCCGCAGGCGGCGCTGTCCTCTCACCGTTCCCACCGCGCGAATGTGCGCAGCCGTGGCACTTCCTTGCGCGCAACGCCATCGTCGCCGCACTTGCCGACGCCGTGCTCGTGATCGAAGCGCCCGCGCGCAGCGGCGCGCTGAACACCGCCGGTTGGGCCGCGCCGCGGATTCCCGTGCTTGCCGTTCCCGGTGACGTCGATCGCGCACATGTTGCCGGCTGCCACGCGCTTATTCGCGACGGCGCCATTCTCGCGTGCAACGCTGCTGACGTGCTTGAAGTGCTCCATCTGCACAGTAGCGCGCCGGTACGCGAGCGACCGCATCGCGACGGGCCGCCCGGTGCGCTGCTCGACGCACTTTCGCGCGGCGAGTGCAATCTCGACGATCTCATCGATGCGACCGGACTTGCGCCGGCGCAAGCTCTGGCCGAACTCGCCGTGCTGGAACTCGAAGGCGTGGTCGAGCGCCGCGGCGCAACGCGCTTTGCATGCAGCTCCGGCTGATCGCCGTCGACAAGCTTCGCACCGGATATATTGCCGAGGCGTGCGCGGAATTTCGCAAGCGCCTCGAGCCATATTTCCCCTATTCCGAAGTCGAGGTCCGCGCGTCGCATGGCGGTGACGCCGCAGCCGCGATGCGCGAGGAGGCCGAACGCATTATCAAGCACGTGCGCCCCGACGACCGGATCTGGCTGCTCGAACGCTCGGGTACCGCGTTTTCCAGCACGCAACTTGCCGGTGAAATCGAGAAGATCGCGCACAGCGGCGCATCGCGTCTGACCTTTGTCGTAGCCGGAACCTACGGCGCGGACGCATCGCTGCGCGACCGCGCCGACGTGCTATGGTCGCTCTCGCCGCTGACGTTCTTACACGAGTGGGCGCGCGCGATCGTGCAAAAACAGCTCTACCGCGCGGCGAAGATTTCACGGAATGAACCCTACCACCACTGACGCGATGCTGCCCGACGATGCGCTCGACGCGTTTGCGCGTGCCGTTGAGGGGATTGTAGCGCGCAGCTATCCGGACGCCTTGCCGTCGCCGGTCACGTTCGAAGCGCCGCGGCGTCCCGAGTTCGGCGATTTTTCCACGAATATCGCGTTTACGCTCGCCAAAGCCGCGCGTCGCTCGCCCAACGACGTCGCCAATGCGCTCATCGAGCGGCTTCGTGACGAGTCGCCTGCTATTGCTGCGCGCTTTACGGCGATCGATGCGGTGGCCGGCTTCATCAACTTGCGGCTCGCGCCGCCTGCGTGGCAGGCGCTGGTTGCGCGCATCTTGCGCGACGGAATGAACTTCGGTCGCGCGCTCCCACGCAACGAACGCATCTCACTCGAATTCGGCAGCGCAAACCCCACCGGCCCGCTGGTTGTCGTGCAGGGCCGCACGCTCTCGATCGGCGACACACTCGTGCGTTCGTTCCGCTACTGCGGCTACGACGTGTTCGTTGAGTGGATCATCAACGACGCCGGGTCGCAGGTCGAGACGCTTGGTCGTTCCCTGTTCGCCCGCTACGTGCAGCAGTACGACGCGGCGTTTCCGTTCCCGGAGGACGGTTATCCCGGCGATTATCTCGTGACCATCGCGCAAGCAATCGTCAAGCGCGACGGCGAGAAGTGGCGCAATCTCCCTGAACTGCCGATCGCAGCGTTCGCGGAATTTGGACGCGATGCAATTTTGGCCGAACAACGCGCCACCGCCGAACGCTTCCGCGTCACCTACGATCTCTGGCAGAGCGAAAAGGAACTACGCGCGAGCGGCCGGATGGACGAAGATCTCGCGAAGCTTCGCGCAATGGGCTTGATTTACGAGGCTGATGGCGCGCAGTATTTCCGCACGTCGGACTTCGGCGACGACAAGGATCGCGTGATCGTCCGCAGCGACGGCACGCCTACCTACTTTGCGCCTGATATCGCCTACCACTACGAGAAACTCAGCCGTGCCGGACGCGCGATCGACATTCTCGGCCCCGATCACCACGGCTATATTGGGCGGCTCAAAGCCGCCGCTGCGGCGATGGGGTTTTCCGGTAAGCTCGATATCCTCATCGCGCAGCAGATCACGCTGATGCGCGGTGGCGAGCAGGTCAGCATGAGCAAACGCGAGGGCAATATTGTCACCCTCGATGAGATCCTCGACGAAGTCGGAGTCGACGCGGCGCGCTTCTTCTTCACGATGCTCGCGACCGATTCGCCGCTCACGTTCGACCTCAAGCTCGCCGTCGAACAGAGCAGTGACAATCCGGTGTACTACGTGCAGTACGGCCACGCGCGCATTGCCTCAGTCTTGCGCCGGGCCGATCCGGCCGACGTTGATGCGGCGCGACATTCGCCCGCGCTCGGCGCGTTGACGCACGAGGCGGAATTGGCGCTCGCGCGGCGTTTGGCCGAACTGCCTCGCGTCGTGCAGGGCGTGGTCGACAATCTCGCGCCGCACCGGCTCACCAAATATGCGCGTGACGTCGCAACCGAATTCCACCAGTTCTATACCGAATGCACGATCCTGGTCGACGATCGCGAGCTGCGGCTCGCGCGGCTGGCACTCTGCATCGCAACGAAATCTGTGCTCGCGCAAGTGCTCGAGCTTATCGGCATCAGCGCGCCGGAGACGATGTAGCTTAACCGAGCGCCTTTTCTAAACGCGCGCCGTCCGGGCTACCTAGGCCCGTCACCGGATCCCAACCCGGGCCGGCCTTGTACGCGCCGTTGCTTCCCGACGTGATGTCGTGCAATGGGCCGGGCGAATTTGGGTAACCGTTGAGCGAATACAGTTTGGGATTGATAAAACCGACGCTGGTTCCAAGTTGCTGATTCATCAGCGCGATGAGACCGGCCCATAGTGGCGCAACCGCGCTGGTGCCGC
>PMUE01000276.1 GCA_003167055.1 Vulcanimicrobiota bacterium
CACGCGCGGCGAGTTGAAAGCGGGAGAAACGGTGCTGATTCCGGGCATCGGCGGCGGCGTGCAAACCTTTGTGCTGCTCTTTGCCAAAGCCGCCGGCGCGCGGACGATCGTCACCTCGGGCAGTGAAGAAAAGCTCGAGCGGGCGCGCGCGCTTGGTGCGGACGTCACAATCGACTACGCGGTGAATCCCGATTGGCACAAAGCGCTCAAACGCGGCGAGGCTGATCTCGTCGTCGATTCATCCGGCGGCGACACGTTGAACAAGGCGCTCTCCGCGGTGCGACCCGGCGGACGGGTCGTGCTCTACGGCGGCACGCGTCCGGAAGCGACGATTCGGATCTTTCCGATCTTTTGGAATCATCTCGACATTCGCGGCACGTCGATGGGCAGTCCCCAAGATTTTCGCGGCATGCTCGATCTCGTCACCAAACACGAGATCCGTCCGGCGATCGATCGCGTCTATCCGATGGATGAGGCGGTCGCAGCGGCCGAACGGATGGCCGCCGGACAGCAATTCGGCAAGATCGTGCTAGCCATCGAGTAGGGCGGTCCCTCGACTACGCTTCGCTACGCTCGGGATGACAAAGCGTACTCGTATAACGTGTCGAGCTTGAGCATAGCGCCGAGTTCGGCCGCGATGACCGGAGCGTGCTCGGCCCCGACGATCGATTCCCACGACGGATTGAGAATCGTGTTTTCTTGCTCGGTCATCGGCCGCTCGAGCGCGCGCGCATTGACGATGCCTTCTTCGCTCAGCGCCAGCAGATACGCCAGCAGCTGTCGCGCCATCGCGGGCCAGAGTATCGGGCGCTGCGTACCATAGATGGCGATCACGAGTTGCGGAATCGTCATCGACTCGCGCGCAAGCACCTTGAGCAGCTCGGCCTCGCGCAGCTTTCGATGCTCGATGTACTCATCGATTTTGGCGCGCGCGTCCTCCACGATCGGTCCGTGTCCGCCGTAGATGCGCGCCGCGTTCGGGAATTCGTCGCGCAGCCGCAGCAGCGTGCGCTGATATGGACGCATCGCGCCGCCGGGCGGTGCGACGACAACCGTGCCTTCTCCCAAGATCACGTCACCGGTAAAAAGCGCGCCTTCGCCGGGCTCGTAAAGTGCCACGTGCTCGAAGGTGTGCCCGGGCGCATCGATCACGCGCAATGCAAGCGTACCCACCCGTAGTTCGCCTTCGAGCTCAAAGGTGCGATCGTGTTGCACGGCTGAGTTTGGATGTACCCAGACGGTCGCGCCGGTTCGCGCAGCGAGCGGTGCGGCCGCTGGTGCGTGATCGGGGTGACCGTGGGTCACAGCAATCGTCGAGATGTTCAAGCCGCGCTCGCTGGCGTTTGCGAGCAGCGCGTTCAGATGACGATCGATGACCGGCCCGGGATCGATCACGAGGGCTTCGTTGTTGCCCGCATCGATGACATACGAATTGGTTCCGGTTAAGGTCATCGCTGACGGATTGGGGGCGCGGACCAACGCAATGCGGCTCACCAGCGTCCCTCTAACGTTCGCGGGAGCGCCATACCTTCCGACGGGCCGCGATCCGGCATGATCGTGACGATCGGCTTCTCCCGCGCGAAGGCGAGCAACGCGTCGACACTATCGAAAGCGGCGAGACGTTCCAGATGTTTGATCGTGGGGAAGACGAGGTGCATCTCACCGCGCCGATGTGCAGCGAGAGCGTCGGCGGGCGCGAGCCATTGCGCATCGTGCGTTTCAACGCTGTCGGCGGTGCCGAACGCCCCGGGCGGCGCGTTCGCGATAAAGAAATGCGTGTTGTAGCGCCGCGGTTCGCCTGCCGGAGAGATCCAGTGGGAAAAGAGCTGCAAGCCGGCGGCATCGACGTCAACGCTGGCTTCTTCGGCGAGTTCGCGCACGGCGGCGTGGACCAGCGCATGCGCGTCGCGCGTGCCGATTGCCGGCTGATCGACCGGCCATTCGTGCGGCGCGACAGCACGAAATTCCGCCGCGATCCGCGCGTCGTTCCAGCCCGACGCTTGGCCGCGTTCGTAGTCGACGCTGTCGACCGCCCCGCCGGGAAAGACGTAGGCGCCCGGCATGAACGGGCTTGCTGCGCTGCGACGCAACATCAGTACCTGGGTCTGCGCCGGTAACGCGCGCACCAGGATCACCGTCGCGGCAAGACGCGATGCCGATGCCATCCGCTACGACTGCACGAGAAGCGCAGCGACGCCGATGGCGAGCAGCCAATTGATGACGTGCGACGTCCAACAGTACATGCACGGCATTCGCGTCACAAAAAGCAGCGAGTAGGCCAATACGACCGAAACGCCTGCCGCCATGAGCGCGGCTAGGAACAGTACGAGAAACTCACTTCGATCGGTCGCGAGCCAAATTGCGAGGCCGAGCGCGGGGTAGTAGATTGCGCCGAGCGTGGCATTGGGTATACCCCCGAAGAGGCGAGCCCGGGGCGTTTGGACCACGCTTGGCTCGGAAAGCTCGCCTCGAGCCGCCGCCTTCCCCTTACGCAGCATGAAAAGCGAAGCAAAGAGACCAACTCCGCACAATATCGTGACTATAGCCCGTAGCCCCAATCCCACCGCACCTGCCTCTTGAGTCTGCTCACCAAACGCCTGGGAGCGATTGCGATGCTTGCGGCCTCGTTCACCCTGGCCGCCCTCGTCATTCGTTTTCAACCGTTGGTCGAACGTGAGATTCGCTCGCTCGGTCTTTCCGCCTACCCTCTCGCGATTGCGATCTTCACCGTTGTGGCATCGGCGCCGTTCTCGGTGACCGATGCGCTCGCAATTATGAACGGCGCGATCTTCGGTCCGGTAAAGGGCTCGATCGTCAATGCAATCGGGTTGGTTCTTGCGGCGTTGGGAGGGTATTGGATCAATCGTCATGCGTCAGAGATGCTTGACTTGGATTCCTACCTTGAGCGCGTGCCGTGGTGGGTGCGCCGGTTCCCGATCGGCTCGCCGGCGTTTCTCATCGCCGTGCGGATCATCCCGGGGTTTGGTGGAACGGTTGCGACCGCTACCGCAGCGACCTTTCGCGTGCCGATCTGGCGCCACGTCTGGACGATGTGCGCAGTCGCCATCCCGGTTTGCACGATCCTGGCGATTTTCGGCGACCGTGTCACGGTCGTTGTCCACAATTACGAACACCGTGCGCACGTCTACTGGGAACTGCACCGGCCGCATTTGCATCTTCCGCACCACGTGAAAGTGAAACCCACGCCGTGACCACCGATTCGATCGCCATGATCGCCGAACCGAAGGGATTGGCTGCGCTGTGCGAGCGTATCGCGCGTAGCGAGCACGTCGCACTCGATACGGAGTTTCATACCGAACGGACCTATTCGCCGCGCCTGATGGTCGTGCAGCTGGCCTTTGATGACGGCGCGGTCATCGTCGATCCGCTCGCATTGCCGAATCTGCGTCCGCTGATCGAGGCACTCGGGCAGACTACCGTTGTCGGCCATGCGCTCTCGTCGGATCTCAAGATCTTCGCCGATCGCTTCGACGTCGTGCCGCCGACGGTGTTTGACACCCAAATCGCGGCGGCGTTCCTCGGTTTTGGCATGCAGATCTCGTTGGCCGATCTCGTGCGTGAACTCGAGCACGTGCGGCTCGCGAAGTCGCAAACCGTCAGCGATTGGTCGACGCGGCCGTTCACGCCGAAGCAGCTCGATTATCTCGTCGACGACGTCGCGCACTTGCTGCCCATGCATCGTAAGCTCACCGCGCGTTTGGAGAGCGTGGGCCGGCTGACGTGGGCGCTCGAGGAATGCGCATCGCTCGGCGACATCGAGCGCTATCGCAGCGACGAACGCCGCGCATATTTGCGCCTGCCGGGCGCCATGCGGATGAGCCGGCGCGAACTCGCGGTGCTCAGTGAAATCGTCAAATTGCGCGACGATCAGGCCCGTGCGCGCGATCTGCCGCCGAAGTACATCATCCCAGACGACGTCGTCTCCGGCCTCGCCACGCTTCGACCAAAGCGCGTCGAAGATCTCGAGCAGTTACGGAGATTTGATGCCGGCGCGCGCCGCTCGTTGGGCGCGGCGATCATCGAGGCGATCGTTCGTGCCGAGGCGCTGCCCGAAGATGCGCTGCCGGAGCGTCCGCAGCGGCCGCTTGGTCAGAGCCGTGACACCCTGGCCGCGCTGATGGGGGTTGTAGTAGGGGAGATCGCCCGCGAACACGAGCTCCCCCAGAGTCTGCTGGTGCCGCGGGCGGCGCTCGATCGGGTCGCACGCGAGCTGCCGAACGATCGTGCCGACTTCGAGCGCGCTCTCGAGCTGACGCATTGGCGTTTGTCCCTGGTCGGCGAGCCCTTGTGGCGACTTTTGTCTGGAGAGGTGCACGTTGCAATCGAAGGCTACCCCGAGCGGGATCCCAAAATACGGTTGTTGCCATGAATCAGCACGCTAAGAGTTTTGACGCGGCCGACACGCTGAACGTCGGGAACCGTTCGTATGCATATTTCCGCCTCGATGCGGTGGAGAAAGCCGGGCTGACCAAGCTCGCGCGCCTGCCGTACAGTTTGAAAATTTTACTCGAAAATCTGTTGCGATTTGAGGACGGACGCTCGGTGACGCGCGCGGACATCGAAGCGTTGGCACGTTGGAATCCAAAGGAACAATCTGAAAAGGAAATTGCATTCCGGCCCGCGCGCGTGCTGTTACAAGACTTCACCGGCGTACCGTGCGTCGTCGATCTCGCAGCGATGCGCGATGCGATGGCGGCGATGGGCGGGGATCCTAAAGCAATCAACCCGCTGCAGCCGGTCGAACTGGTCGTCGATCACTCGGTGCAAATCGATTTCTTCGGTTCGAACGACGCGTTGCAAAAGAATGCCGACCTCGAATTCGAGCGGAACCGCGAACGCTACGCCTTCTTGAAGTGGGGCCAGTCGGCGCTCGACGGCTTCCGCGCCGTGCCGCCGGACACCGGCATCGTCCACCAAGTCAACATTGAATATCTCGCGCGCGTGATCTTCGGTGACAGCGGCGCCGGCGTCGGCTTTGATCCCAAGAACGCGACCGCGTATCCGGATACCGCGGTCGGCACCGATTCGCACACGACAATGGTCAACGGCGTCGGCGTGTTGGCGTGGGGCGTCGGCGGTATCGAGGCCGAAGCGGCGATGCTCGGGCAGCCGGTCACGATGCTGATTCCCGAAGTGATCGGCTTCCGTCTCGAGGGAAAACTGCGCGAGGGGGTCACCGCGACCGATCTCGTGCTCAAGATCACCGAAATGTTGCGTCGCAAAGGCGTGGTCGGCAAGTTCGTCGAGTTCTTCGGAAAGGGACTGTCGTCGCTGCCGGTTGCAGATCGCACGACGATCGGCAACATGTCACCGGAGTTTGGATCGACCTGCGCGATCTTCCCGATCGACGATCGTACGCTTGAATACTTGCGGCTCACCGGCCGCGCCCCCGAACACATTGCGCTGGTCGAAGCCTACGCGAAGGCACAGGGCCTTTTCCGCACCGACGAAACGCCGGACGCCGACTTTACCGATATTCTCCATCTCGATCTCGCCGAGGTCGAACCGAACATTGCCGGCCCGCGCCGTCCGCAGGATCGCGTGAATCTGCGTGACGTGAAGCGCACCTTCAACGACGCGATGAACGAGTGGATCGGTGCGCGCGATGCAAACAACGGCGCGCTTTCGCGCTGGCAAGGCGAGGGCGGCAGCCAAACCGCGACGATTGCGCTTACGCAGAAAGACGTCAGCGACGGCTCAGTGGTCATTGCCGCAATCACCTCGTGTACGAATACGTCGAATCCGTCAGTGCTGATGGGTGCGGGATTGCTCGCGCGCAATGCGGTGGAACGTGGATTGCAGAGCAAGCCGTGGGTGAAGACCTCGCTTGCCCCGGGATCGAAAGTCGTCACGGACTATCTCGTCAAGGCGGGTCTGCAGCCGTACTTAGATCTGCTCGGGTTCAATCTGGTGGGCTACGGCTGCACGACGTGCATCGGTAATTCCGGTCCGCTTCCGCCCGACGTCGCCGAAACGGTCGCCGAGCAAGACTTGATCGTTGCCGCGGTACTCTCCGGCAATCGCAACTTCGAAGGCCGTATTCATCCGCAGGTGCGCGCGAATTATCTCGCCTCGCCTCCGCTGGTCGTCGCTTACGCGCTTGCCGGACGCATGGACATCGATCTCACCACCGAACCGTTGGGCACCGATCGCGCCGGGCAGCCGATTTATCTCAAGGACATTTGGCCGAGCAACGACGAGATCGCGAAGACCGTCGCGGAATGCGTCAACGACAGCATGTTCAAGGCGCGCTACGCCGACGTGTTCAAAGGCGACGACAACTGGGCGAAGCTCCAGGTCGCGCCGAGCGAGCGCTACGCCTGGGATCCGAAGTCTGAGTACGTCAAGCTTCCGCCGTATTTTGAGAATATGCCGGCGCAGCCGGCGCCGCTGACGGATATCAAGAACGCGCGCGTCCTTGCGATGTTTGGCGATTCGATCACGACCGATCACATCTCGCCGGCCGGCAATATCGCGAAGACGTCGCCGGCGGCGAAGTATCTGATGGATCACGGTATCGAGCCCAAGGACTTCAACTCGTACGGCGCGCGACGCGGCAATCATGAGGTAATGGTGCGCGGCACGTTTGCCAACGTGCGGCTTCGCAATCAGCTCGTACCCGGCGTCGAAGGGGGCGTGACGCGTTATCTTCCGACTGGCGAGCAGATGCCGATCTACGACGCGGCGATGAAATATAAAGCCGAAGGCACGCCGCAGATCGTGCTGGCGGGCAAAGAATACGGCTCGGGCTCGTCACGCGACTGGGCGGCGAAGG
>PMUE01000235.1 GCA_003167055.1 Vulcanimicrobiota bacterium
ACGGCCCGCGAAGGTTTCTTGGACGTAGCCTTCCGGCTGTAGCGTCGCAATCAACATTCCCGCAGAGGTTCCGCGCTTTTCGACCGTTGATGCAGATCCGTCGATCAACGCGACGGTCCAGCTTGTATCCTTACGGTATGCACCCGCTGCAATAACGCGATGTTCTTCGGGTCCCGTCACGTAGCCGAGCGCCACGTGCTCGTCCCACCCGTTCATCGGCGCCACGGATTCGGCGGCCAAGATTTTCCGGTCGAACGACGGTTCGACCAATTTCCACGCGCTCGCTACGGCCGCTTTCCCGTCGGTCGCGGCGCCAATGTGAATGATGAAGAGACGCGTATCGTTCTCAGGTGCGGTCAAAGTCGTGATCGTGTCGGTCTGTTGCATGCTCCAATCTTTGGGAGCGGTGAACGTTACGCCGGAGAACGTCTCCTTGGTATCAGCACTCAAGACGACCGCAGCCGGCGAAGCCCCCTGCGCGCCGACGGCAGACGGCCAAACCAAAGTGAGGGCCAAAAACAGCAATAAAACGCGCTTCATATTCGTGTTCCTTCCCCAAACCGGTGCGGGCGACCCCTTACCTCAAAGGGGCTTAGCGACCGCCTCCGCAAGGCACGCAGAACGCGATGATTCGGTTCGGGTGGTTCAGTATGCTGCTCTTGATCGGAGCCGCTGAAGGCGGCCTCGTGGCTGCGTTGCTTGCGTCCAGGCGACGCAATCGCACGGCGAATGCGTTGCTTGCGACCATCATTTTCGCTTATGTCCTGCACATTACGCCGTTTATCATCGGGTACGCCGGTTTTTACGACGCCTATCCGTGGCTGTCGTTCGCACCCTTCAGCATCACCCTCGCGTACGGGCCGCTCATCTATCTCTACGTCACCCGTGTGACGCTCGGTCACCTCGACCGGCGATGGTGCCTCCACGTACTCCCGGCCGCGTTGCAGTTCGCCTACCTGAGTATAGTGTTTGTTCAGCCGCTTCCATTCAAAAATGCGTGGGACGTCCGTATTCATGAGCCATGGATTGTCCCGCTTGAGACAATCGCGACGTACCTCTCGCTGTTCGGCTATACGAGCGCTGCGGTGGTTCGCTACGATCGCTACCGTCGCTGGTTGCGCGAGACGACAACGGATCCGCACGACGCGCAGTTAGGATGGTTGCGAAGCTTCCTCGTGCTCTTCGGCATCACGTTGGTGCTCAATGTCGGTTTCGATGGTGTGAACTACGTTATCCATCGCCTCAGCTACTTTGCGTACTTTCCCCTGTATCTGTGGTACGCCGCCCTCGTGTTCTACCTCGGTCTCGAGGGATGGAAGAATGAGTCGCACGCGATGCCTTCGGGCGTCATGCAAAAGCCCGAGAAACGATCGGAGGCTCCAATCGATGCGGGTCTGGAGGCGACGTGGTGGTGCGCGTCAATGCAGAAGGGCGGTTATTTCCGCGACCCCGACCTTACACTCGCAAAACTGGCTGTGGCGCTCGGAGCTTCCCAGGCGCGGATTACTCGCGCTGTGAACGACGGCCTCGGGCAGAACTTCAGTGAGGCGGTCAACCACTTGCGCGTTCGCGATGTCGTGCGCCGGCTGGAGGATCCACTCGAACAGCGCGACCTTCTCGAATTAGCTTTGGCATCAGGCTTCAGTTCGAAACAAACCTTCAATCGTTGTTTCCGCCGCATCGTTGGCACGACTCCAAGCGCTTATCGCCGCTCCGTCCGCAGAGATACCACGTCCCAAGTTGCCCTCGACGCCTAAGTTGGGACGCGCTCCGCCGAGTGAACCCGATACAATGCTCGCATGAATCAAGTGCTTGCACTTCTTGCATGCTTGTTCGCGTTCTCGGCCGCGACCCCGGCATCGCTTCCGACCGACCTGCGCGGGGCCGATCTCGTCGCGGACGAAGCCATCCTTCAAGAAGCCTACGCGACCCTTCACCCGGGCCTCTATCGATATAACACCGTTGCCGAAATGGCTGCGCGCTTTATGGCGCTACGGGCTACGCTCAATCATGACCAGGGGCTTGGAGATGCGTTTCTCGCGTTCACTCGATTTACCGCATCGCTCGAGTGCGGCCACAGCTATCCGAACTTCTACAATCAGCCGGCCGACATCGCACGAGCACTTTTCCAGCGGGAGGACCGCGTCCCGTTCTATTTCCGGTGGATCGATCGTCAGATGGTCGTTACCAAGAACTTGTCCACCGACGAACGCCTGACGCCGGGCACGCAAATCCTCACCCTAAATGGGGTACCGGTCGCAAGCATTCTCGATGCGCTGCTCCCGCTTGCGCGCGCGGACGGCTCAAATACGGCAAAGCGTGTGGATGAACTCGGCGTATTGGGTAGCGACCGATACGAAGCGTTTGATATCTACTATCCGCTCGTATTTCCGCTGCGCGGTGCGATCTATCACATCGAAGCGAAAGCGTATCGGGGGGCTTCCTTCGCCTCCGACGTCCCAGCGCTCACCTACGAAGAGCGTATCGCGCCGATCGAGGCGTCCCTTCATGCCGCGACGGGTGACATGCCGCTGTGGACGCTGCAAGTCCTCGACGCAAAGACGGCCTACCTCAAGATGCCGACCTGGGAAACATACAATTCGAAGTGGGATTGGAAGGCAAACATCGACGCCGTATTTTCGGAACTCCGCGTTCGCGCAATCAAGCATCTGATCATCGATATTCGCGGAAATGAGGGCGGAACCGAGGTCGGAGACGCTATCCTCGCCCACCTCACGCAGGCGCCTCTAAAGCGCGCCGCTTTTTCTCGGCTCATTCGATACCAGTCGGTGCCGGATACCTTGCGACCCTACCTCGATACGTGGGATCCGTCGTTCTTTACTCTTGGCGTTGGAGCTACTCGAGTCGATGCTCGCTACTTTCGGCTTCCCGATGACGCGAACGCCGTGCTTCCTGACGCGCCGTACTTCGATGGATCGGTCGCGGTGCTCGTCGATGCCGCCGACAGTTCAGCAACGTTTCAATTCGCGTACGACATCCAGCGTAATCACCTCGGCACGCTGATTGGTAGCCCGACCGGAGGGAATCTTCGGGGAATAAATGGCGGCGCATTCTTTTTTGTGCGCCTTCCGCACTCGCACATCGAAGTTGATTTGCCGCTAATCGGAACATTTCCGGATCAGGCAGCTCCTGATCGCGGGCTCGAGCCTGATATTCGCGTCGATCAAACGATTGAGAGCATCGCACGCGGCCAAGACCTCGCCCTTCGCGCGGCTACGGCTTTACCGTGAAGTTCGTCTGCTTTGTTTCCCCTTGGGCCGTCCCTTGGTGGTCGTAGCTCCGATATCGGATGAAGCAGTTTCCCGGATGCTGGGCCTTCACGTAGAGCGTGAGTTGGCTCCCGCCGTTGTCTTTTTGCAGGCGGGTATTAGTGATCGCAACCATGTCCGAAGGATTCCCGGGCGGATTGCCTCCGCACGTGCCACCGTCGAGAGCCGCCGAACTGCCGCCGGGGACCGATTGCACGTAAACCCCGGCACTCTGGCCAACCCTCATCGTCATATTGATCTGTTTCACGAAGGTGGTCACGGTTTGTGCGAGTGCAGGCGCCGGCAATGCGAAGGCGAGCGCGCATACGGCAAGCGGGAGAACAAAGGGAAACTTCATAGTGAGGGGGTTCCTTTCGTAGCGTGGTCATTCATCTTATCGACGGAACGTACGAGCTCTTTCGGCACTTTTACGGACTGCAGCGGCGCGGAAGCAGCGAGAAGCGTCGGTTCGGCGCCGTTGTCGGCGTGCTCAATACCGTACTGCGCATGATCGCCGATGGAGCGACCCATATTGGCGTCGCGACCGACCACGTCATCGAATCATTTCGCAACGAGCTTTGGGGCGACTATAAAACGGGAGACGGCATCGATCGTGCGCTCCGTGCGCAGTTCACACCGCTCGAGGATTCGCTGCGCGCGATGGGCGTAGCGGTTTGGGCAATGATCGAACTTGAGGCGGACGATGCGCTTGCTTCGGCTGCCGAAATCGCATCGAAGGATGCTCGCGTCGAAAAGATTTGCATCTGGACGCCTGACAAAGATCTCTCTCAATGCGTGCGCGGGGACCGCATAGTGCAGGTGGATAGACGAACCAACGTCGTTCGAGACGCGGCCGGCGTACGAGCGAAGTTTGGCGTCGATCCGGAGCTCATCCCCGACTACCTTGCCCTCGTCGGTGATGCGTCGGATGGCTTTCCCGGGATCAAGGGCATTGGTGCCAAGGGCGCGGCAGCGCTGCTGACGCGCTACGGAAAGATCGAACGCTTCCCGCAAAATGTGCTGGGTGAGAATCGCGAACGCGCCCTGTTATTCAAAAAACTCGCAACGCTTCGAACGGACACGAAACTTTTCGCAAACGTTGATGAGCTGGAATGGCGAGGGCCCACCTCTGCGTTTGCCGGCGTTTGTGAGCAACTGGGCGCCCCGGAACTGCTTGACCGCACTCCCGTATAAGGCTATACTCAACCAAATGGTTGAGTATCAGGAAGCGGGCCTGGATCGCACGTTTGCCGCGCTCGCGGACCCCACCCGGCGGGCGCTCGTCGCGAAGTTGCGAGCGGGAAGCGAGACGGTGAGTACGCTGGCCGGTGAGTTCCCGATGTCGCTTCAGGCCGTCATCAAGCACCTCGATGTGCTGACCGACGCGGGGCTCATCACGCGCAAAAAAACGGGCCGGACGGTGGCGTGCGCTTTAACACCGGAGCCGCTCGAGCGCGCGACGCGCTGGCTTGAGGAACAGCAACGCGCCTGGGACGAGCGCCTCGATCGCTTCGGCGCCTACCTTCATCACCTGCAGCAAGGAGTACCCGATGAGCAATCTTGAGACCGCCGGCGATGTCGTGGAAGTCGTCAAGACGCGCACGTTCGACGCGCCGCTCTCGCTCGTCTGGCGAGTGTGGACCGAGGTCGAACATCGGAATCAATGGTGGGGCCGGCCCGGCTTCACGACGCTCTGCGAACACGATCTGCGCCCCGGCGGCAAGATGAGCATTCACATGCAAGGGCCCGACACGACGGTTCTTATATCGGGCACGGTTGAAGAAGTTATCGCGAACGAACGGCTCGTGACCGCGGGCGTTCTTGAAATAGATGGCGTCGCCGCGTTTAATACACGTCTCGACGTCGCGTTTGCAGAGCACGACGGGATGACAAACGTGACCGTGCGCCACACGTATTGGAATTTTGCCGGCGATCGCAACGACATGATTGACGGCGCGAGTGTCGGCTGGACTCTGCAGTTGGACCGACTCGAAGCGTACTTGCGCGCTAAATGTAATCCCACCTAACCGACGTCTGTGGTCTGTCCGACCTCGATAATNNCTCGCCGTACTTGGGAATCGGCTCCGTGATGAACTCGGCCCCTCGACTCTTCCATAATTCATAGCACGCGTGAATATCTGCAACGCGGATATTCATGAAGCTGCTGATTGTATTCGGGTCGGCGAGGACGCTGAGCGTTACCGTCGGCTTGTCCGGCGTGGGGCCGCCCCCGACGTTGACAATGAGCCACGTATTCGCGATCTGAATATGCCCAGACGCGCCCTTGCTGTCGCCCAGGCTCAGAACGCGGCCGCCAAAGACCTTTTCATAATAGCGAGCCGATCGCTCGATGTCGGCAACCGTGAGAAAATGCGTGACGGTGAAACCGTCGCGCGGGGGCATCTCATAGCTCCTCTGTTCGACCTGAACGCTCATTGATAACTCCCATTCCGACAAAAAGTGTCACTCGCTTATAACCCTTAACAAATATGTTCAAGCGGTCGAATCAATGGTGCTAAACGTCAAGAAGTAGATGATCATCACCCAGTAAATCACGTACGACACGATCGGCAAGAAGAACGCGAAGATGAGGCCGACGATGCGAATGTAGAGCGAGAATCGGATACGACGATAGGTCGCGCGCGCCTGTTCGGGTGGCGCGTCCGCCTGGTATGCCCCACTTTCGAGGAGGTGACGCGACATGAAGAAACCCAGGAGCGCGCCGATGAGCAGTACGATCGAATACAAAACCGCGGCCGCCGGCAGCGTCGGATACGTTCCCGCCACGTTGGTTGCGTAAGGGATGAAAGCTGCAACAACCAGGAACGCCGTGTTCAACATGATCGTCGTATGATCCAGGACGCGCACGTCGTGAAGCATCGCGCTGTGCAGCCGCCAGTAGTTCACGATGATGAAGAAGCTCAAGAGAAAGGCCAGAAGCCTCGGCCACTGGGCTATCAGTGCGTGCACGAGCGCCCCGTTGTTTGCATCGCCGAGGAGTGGGACGGCGAAATTTAAAACGAGCAGCGTTGCCGAAATAGCGAAGATTCCGTCCGCGAACTGCTCGAGCCGGGTGGGCGTCATGGGTGCGTCTACGGGGAGGCGCCGAGGGAATCCCTCAGCGGCCTGGGGTCACGCTAGTTGATGGCTCGTGCGCCGACGCTGAACGAGCCCGATGAGCAAATCTCCAGGATCTGCTCGGCGCTCAGGCGGCGAAAACTCGCGTTGCAATATTCGAACGGCTCGCCGGCCTCGGTCGTGTCGTAACGTGCCTGCGCTCCGGGGTTGAGCCGCGCCCGTTGTTGGATCGTCTTGTTCTTGAAATTCACGCGGTACGCCAAATCCGCTCCAAAAAGAAAGACCTCTCCGCGGCTATTCGCATAGCCACCGAAGATCGGCTCTGGCGGTACGGGAACGAGTCCCTTCGAGACCTTTTTATTTAAATTGAGAACGCCGACCGGCGCGATATCTAACATCATGCATCCCCTGCAACCCAAAGAGATCGCAAAGGGTTGCAGTCCGCGGCTCTCGATCAGATCTGCGAATCGCGCGTCGCAGGGCTGCGTATTTAGCTTTGCTAAGGAGACCCTATGAAGGCCGCGATTCTGCGAAAACCGGACGCTGTTCTGGAGTACGGCGAGTTCGCCGATCCGGGGGTCGACGAAGGCTATGAACTTGTCGACCTCGTCGCAGCGGGACTTCATCCCATCGTCCGCTCGCTCGCGGCCGGACGCCATTATGGCAGCACCGGCTCGTGGCCGCTCATCCCCGGCGTCGACGGCGTGGTGCGCACCGCCAATGGCGAATTGATTTACACCGGTTTTGTTGAGCCGCCGTACGGGACGTTTGCCGCGCGGATGGCCGTGCCGAAACAGATGCGCATCACGCTACCGTCAGGAGCGGATCCGGTGAAGATCGCCGGCGGCCTGAACCCTGGACTTTCATCGTGGTTGCCGCTGCAGGCTCATGTCGCGGAGCGCGGCGCGATCGGCACCGTGCTGATTCTCGGCGCAACCGGTATCGCCGGATCGCTCGCCGTCCAACATGCCCGATTGCTCGGAGCCTCAGTGGTTGTGGGCGTTGGCAGAAATCCGGTCGCGCTACGCCGCGTCGCGGAGTTTGGCGCAACGACCGTCGCACTCACCGGCGAGCGCGAAGCCGAATCGGTGCGACGGCCGGCCCCGACGCCGCGGTGCCAGCCGCACTCCTGCGAAGCCGGCGCATTCGTATTTCCGGTAGCGGCGCCGGCTCCGCCCCGATTGACGCGCCGAATCGTCGTCGTCCCGTAGTATAATGTCGAAGCTTATTTACATCACGAATACGTCGCTCGACGGTTACGTGGAGGACGAAACGGGTGCCTTCGATTGGGTCAATCCCGATCAAGTACATGGCTTCATCACCGAGTTGTTGCGGCCGATGGGAACCTATCTCTACGGGCGGCGAGTCTATCAGACGATGGCTGCCTACTGGGAAGCGCCGACGATCGAGGACTATCCACCCGAACACCGCGACTTTGCACGAGTCTGGCAGAAGGCCGAGAAGATCGTCTTTTCACGAACGCTGACGGACGCCACGACGCGCAAGACGCGTGTCGAACGGGACTTCGACGTCGCCGCTGTTCGGAAGCTCAAGCAAGAATCGGCGCACGACATCAACATTGCCGGCGCGGAGCTCGCGGGGCTTGCGCTCGAGGCCGATCTTCTCGACGAATGTCACGTGTTTCTCAATCCAGTGATCGTCGGTGGCGGCAAGCCGGCATTCCGAGCCGGTTTACGACGGAACTTCGAACTGCTTGAAACGCGCCGTTTCGATACCGGAGTAATCCACTTGCACTATCGGGTCTGCTGACATCAGCGCGGTAATCTTCGACCTCGACGGCACGTTGATCGAGAGCGAGCAAATCTGGCGTGACGTGCGACACGCGTTCGTTGTCGAGCACGGTGGTCGCTGGATCGATGGCGCGCAAGAGCGCATGATTGGCATGCGCACCAGCGAATGGGCGCGCTATATGCATGACGACCTCGGGGTTGCGCTCGCTCCGGATGCAATTGCGGAGCAGGTCGTCAACGCGGTCGCACGGGCGCTGGTAAAGCACATGCCGGTGTTGCCCGGCGCGAACGCTGCGCTCATACGTTTGGCCGCAGCGTTTCCGCTCGGGCTCGCGACGTCCGCGGCGCGTCCGGTCGCTGAAACTGCGCTCGCAAGAACCGGATGGAACAAATACTTTCAAGTTGTCGTTTCAGCCGACGACGTCGCGCGAGGCAAACCCGCACCCGATGTATATCTTCGTGCGCTCGAACTCATGAATGCGGATCCACGACGCACCGCGGCGGTCGAGGATTCGGCCAATGGCATTCGCTCGGCGTATGCCGCGCGGCTCGCGGTGATCGCGGTGCCGAATCGCGAGTTTCCGCCGGATCGTGAAGCGCTGTCACTGGCAACGCGCGTGCTCGACTCCATCGGCGAGCTCGATGTTGCGACGGTTGACGCCGTGCTGCAACATCGACCGTGAAGCTGCTGACCCTTGGGCACGGGACCGCGAGCGAAGTCGATCTCGCGGCATTGATGCGGGCCAACGGTGTACGCGGTGTGATCGACGTGCGCAGCGTGCCGAAAAGTCGAGCGCATCAGCACGTTTGGGCGGAACGGATGGCACACTGGATTCCCGACCTCGCGGACGCAACGTATGAATGGCGCAAAGCACTCGGCGGTTTTCGGCGCCCGCGCGCCGACAGTCCGAACGTCGCGCTGCGTCACGCGTCATTTCGTGGATACGCCGACTACATGCAGACGCCCGAGTTCTTAAGCGAACTGGAGGGCCTCATGCGCGATGCCGAAGGCGCGCCGACGGCGATCATGTGCTCGGAAACGCTGTGGTGGCGATGCCATCGCCGGCTGATCGCCGATGCCGCTACGCTGCTCTATGACGCCGAGGTGCTGCACATCATGCATAGCGGGCCGCCGCGCGAACACGTCCTAACGCAGGGCGTGCGAGCATTGCCCACGGGCGTGCTTCAATACGACGTGCGTGTGGCATAATGGTGACATGCAACAAAAGAGCATTCCGGGCGGCAGCTATGCGATGGCAGGCGAGCTTGTCGTGTCGCGCGTGGGGTACGGCGCGATGCAGCTCGCCGGACCGCATGTGTTTGGCCCTCCTGCAGACCGCGATGCCGCGATCGCCGTGCTGCGCGAAGCCGTTGCGCTCGGCATCACGCACATCGATACCAGCGACTTCTACGGCCCGCACATCACGAACCAAATCATCAGGGAGGCGCTGCATCCGTATCCCTCCGACCTGCACATCGTTACCAAGGTCGGCGCACGACGTGATGAGCAGGGCGGTTGGCCGCACGCGCGCACGCCGGCTGAGCTGCGCTCGGCGGTGCACGACAACCTGCGCAACCTCGGGCTCGAAGTCCTCGACGTCGTGAACTTCCGCGTCGGCGCGGTGGACCGGCCCGAGCCCGGCTCGATCGCCGAGGGGTTCGCCGCGCTCGCAGCAATGCAGCGCGAAGGGCTCATCCGCCATCTTGGCGTCAGTACCGTCACTGCCGAGCAGATCGCCGAGGCGCAAGCGATCGCGCCGGTCGTTTGCGTGCAGAACCTCTACAACGTTGCAAACCGCGAGGACGACGCGCTGATCGACTCGCTCAATGCGCAGGGCATTGCCTACGTGCCGTACTTCCCACTCGGCGGCTTCAGGCCGCTGCAGTCGCAGATACTCGATGCGCTCGCGGCGCGTCGCGGCGCATCGTCGCAGGCCGTGGCAATCGCGTGGCTACTGCAGCGGTCACCCAACGTGCTGCTCATCCCGGGAACGTCGTCGATTGCCCACCTCCGCGAAAACGTGGCCGCGGCTGGATTGACGCTGTCCGGAGATGAACTCGACGAACTGAACGCAATCGCTTAAGAGCGCGTTCAAGGCGCTTGCAGCACCATCATGATTGAGGGTAACGCGGTATCGGCCATAATGCGGTAACCCTCATCGTTTGGGTGGATCCCATCGCCGCTCAGTAAGGACTTCGCGCGGTACGATTCATTGTGCGACAAGGCATAGAGCGGCACAAAAGCGGCTCCATTGTCTCGCGCTGCCGCAGCGATAGACGTGTTCGCGTCTTTTGATAGTCGCGATTCGACGGGTCTTAGCAGCCATGGGATTCGAGGACTCAGCGAAACGTCGGGAAGTCCCAGAACGACAACCGCCCCTTTTGGCGAAAGAACCCGTACTTTCTGAAGAAGCTTTGCATAGCTAACTCCAAAATGGTGCGGCGTATACAATTTTTGTACGTCGTTTGCACCCGCGATTATAACAACGAGCGAACAGGCGTCGGCGCGAATATGTGGGACCTCTATCCTTGCGATTTCGTCCGTCGTCGCTCCCGGTCTTCCGAGATTGCGCATCGTCGTGTTGGGGCGTTTTCGCCGAATGGCCGCGTAGACCAGCGACGCAAAGGTGTTCTCAGGGGCGCTTGCACCCCAGCCGCGCGCAAGGCTGTCGCCAATTATCGTCAGCTGTACGCCCTTTTGCGCACATGCTGGCGCGAGCCGAACAGGCGCGTAGGGTGGCCCATGCGCGCTGGTACAGTTGCACAGCAGGACGGCTGACAAGACAACGATATATAGGGACTTCATTTGCGATTATATGACGGCGATTTCGACACACGTTCGATCGTCCCGCCCAAACGAAGAATGGCACTAGTGCTGGACGAATACTAATCGAGAGAGGGGAGGCTACGTCGAAATGAAGGTACACGTCTTTGGTGTGGTTGGCATTATATCGTTGTTCCTGAGCGTTGGTGCCGTCTGTGCGGCTACAGAATCGCAGTCGCCCTCCCCGAGCGCGACTGCACCAGACCTGGCGACGAGAGCAAAGGATTGGCTGCACCGGCTGCAGACCGGCGATATTGACCGAGCGCAGTTGACGGATAAAATGAACGCTGCGCTGACACCGGATACAGTCAAGCAAATCAGTAGCAAGCTCGGGCCT
The DNA here is from genome assembly GCA_003167055.1 of Vulcanimicrobiota bacterium. Classification (GTDB taxonomy): domain Bacteria; phylum Vulcanimicrobiota; class Vulcanimicrobiia; order Vulcanimicrobiales; family Vulcanimicrobiaceae; genus Aquilonibacter; species Aquilonibacter stordalenmirensis. The sequence goes on from PMUE01000235.1 coordinate 11,260, forward strand.
CTCGGCGACCCGCAGTCCGTTACGTCTTTGGGTCAGCAATCCGTTGGCGACGGCATGACCGCGTTCGTTTACCGCGTGGCGTTCAAGTCCACGACGATCAACGAAGTTTTCGTCCTGGATAGTGATGGTAAGGTCGCCGGAATACAGTTCCCGCCCGCGCAGTAACCTCGGTCGCGCGTCGCCGGGACGCTAATCGGCTCGCTTATCATTCTTGGGTGCCTCGCAGCATCCGCTACGTAGACTCCCTGTCTAGCGACGGCCTTTCAAAGGGTCTTGCCGTTCGCGTCGGTAACTCCAGTCGGTTCCGATGTTTTTTGATGCTGCCGACCTCGAGCGTGCCTTCGATCCGCAGACGCTTGCGCGTGCGCGCGGTTACCTTGCCGGGAATCGCACGACGAATGTGCGTCTCTCCGAACAGGGCGATGCTGCGAGTGCCAACGTGCAAGGCTCCGCGACCCGGCCCTACGCCGTGCGCATTGCCGTGCGCGATCGCGACGGTGTGCGCACGATCGAAAGCGATTGTTCGTGTGCCGAGGGCGAGGCGTGTAAACACGGTGCGGCACTCGCGCTGACATTGCTGGATCGCAGCGCGGGCGCGAGCGGCGCATCCGACGGTGCGGTCGACGCATGGACGCGCCGGATGCTCGAGACGTTGGGTGTTCCGGCTTCGGAAAATATCGAGCGGCTGCACTACGTGATCGACGTTCCTGAATCGCACGGACTTCGTACGCTGCGACTCGTGCCCTATGTCATGCCGCCTAACGGAAGTAGCGCGAGTTCGCGTGAGTTCTCGTTTCACAGTTTGAAGAATTCGCGTGCGCGCTTTGTGACCGCTATCGATGTCACCGCCGGACGCCTTGTGAGCGCGAGCGGATTGCTCGGGCTCGGACAGGAT
>PMUE01000279.1 GCA_003167055.1 Vulcanimicrobiota bacterium
CAAGACGACCGACGGCGGCAAGCACTGGTCACGCATCGGGCTCGACGCAGTGTGGAGCATCGCGCGCATTGCGATCGATCCGAAGGATCCTGATCACGTCGTGATCGCCGGGCTCGGCGATCCGTTCAAAGACTCGAGCGATCGCGGCACGTACGTCACCTTTGACGGCGGCAAGACCTTCGCGAAGACGCTCTACGTCGATGAAAAAACCGGCGCGAGCGATGTCGTGATGGACCCGCAACATCCGAGCGTCGTTTACGCCGGCATGTGGACGTTCCGCCGCGTGCCGTGGACCTTCACCAGCGGCAGTGACGCCGGCGGCTTGTACAAGTCAACCGATGGCGGCAAAACGTGGACGAAACTCACGGGGAACGGCTTGCCGAGCGGTATGACCGGTCGCATCGGCCTCGCGATTGCGGCGAGCGATCCCAAACGCGTCTACGCGACGATTGAGGCCAAGGGTGGCGTACTCTGGCGCAGCGACGACGCCGGCGCGCAGTGGAAAATGGTGTCGGACGATTCGATCGTCAATCAGCGTCCGTTCTACTTCTCGCATCTCGCGGTGAATCCCAAGAATCCGAATGACGTCTATGGAATCTCGAACGACCTCGCCGAGAGCAAAGACGGCGGCAAGAAGTTCGAAGAGGTCGCCAAGCCCGTGCATGTCGACTTCCACGATATGTGGATCGCCTCGAACGATCCGGATCGCATGATCGTGGGCGCTGATGGCGGGTACGCGATCACGCTCGACGGCGGTAAGAATTGGTCGTTTGCGCAGAATCTGCCGATCGGGCAGATCTACCATGTAGGCTATAGCGTGGGTAACAATCCGTATTCGATCTGCGCGGCGCTGCAAGACAACGAAGCGTTCTGCGGACCGTCGAACTCGCTTTCGGGCGACGGGATCCTCAATAGCGATTGGTACAATGTCGTGGGCGGCGACGGCGAATGGGCGTGGCCGGATCCATCCGATCCGCGCTATATCTGGTCCGATCTGGAAGACGGCGTGACGCTTGTCAACGACACCAAAACGCAGACGGCGATCTCAGTACGCCCATGGGATGCGATGGGCGGTACGCTTGGGCCGTTCGACTCGCGCGATGCAAAGTATCGCTATAACTGGGATTCACCGATCAACTTCGCGCCCTGGGATCCGCATGTTGCGTGGCTCGGCGGCAACGTTGTTTTCCAGAGCACCGATCGCGGCTTGCATTGGACAGTGATCAGTCCCGATCTCACTCGCAACATCAAGGATCACCAACTGCCCGCCGGCGGTCCGCTCGCTCAGGACGTATCGGGCGCAGAGTACTCGGACAACTTGCTCGACATCGAAGGCTCGTCGCTCACGAAAGGTGAGATTTGGACGGGTTCGGATGACGGCGTCATCTCGCTCACGCGCGACGGCGGTGCGAATTGGACGACAGTCACGCCGAGTGGCGCGCCGGAATATGCGCGCATGGCGAGCATTTCGCCGTCGCCGTTCGATGCCGGCACCGCCTACGCGATCGCCGACAACCACATGCTCGGTGACTACAAACCGCACATCTACGTCACGCACGACTACGGCAAGACGTGGACGTCGATCGTCGACGGCATTCGCGAGAATCAGTACGCTCGAGGGATTCGCGCCGACACGACCAACGCCAACATCGTCTACGCCGGGACCGAGAACGGCCTTTGGATCTCGTACGACAAAGGCGCGCACTGGCAGAACTTCCGCTTGAACATGCCGCCGGTTGCAGTGTACGACATCCGCATTCAGCCGGAGTTCAACGATCTGATCGTCGGTACGCATGGGCGTGATGTGTGGGTGCTCGATGACCTCACGCCGGTGCAACAGGTTCCGCAGGCCGAGAAGGCCGGCGTGATGTTCTTCAAGCCGCGCACGGCCTATCAGTATCACCAGCATTCCAACAGCGACTACGGCGCATATACCAACTTCTCTGCCGACAACCCGCCGAGCGGCGCGATCCTCAACTACTATCTCGCTGCGCCGCAGAAGAAGAATCCTACGCTTACGATTCTCGATGCAAACGGCAAGGTCGTGCGCTCGATCTCCGGTACGCACAAAGTCGAGGGCAAGGACGTCCCCAACGTACCGAACAAGGCCGGCATTAACCGCATGACGTGGGATCTGCACGAAGCGGGCCCGACGCCGTGGAATGGCGCGGGCGCTGTGCAATTTCGCGGTCCGCGCACCGGTCCGCTGGTTTTACCGGGCGTCTACACCGTGCGCTTGCAACTCGATGGCACCGCGCTCTCTCAAACGGTTTCGGTCAACCCCGATCCGCGCGACGCGCTGACCGTTGCAGATCTGCAATCGGCACACGACTTCGCTGAGAAGTACAACGCTCGCTACGGCAAGATCGACGATGCGCTCAACAACCTCGATGCGATCAAGAAATCGCTCGACAAGGCGAACGCGAGCGATCCCAAGGTTGTAGCAGCCGAGGCGCAGTGGCAGGACGTCTTCTCGACGATCACCGCCAACTTCAAAAACGGCGAAGATGCAGTCGAACATCCGGGCTCGCTGCGCGAAGAGATTCCGCGCACCGGTTTCGGCGCTGATTCGCCTCCGACCGCGGCGCAGCTCGACTACGCGTCGCGCTGGGATACCGCGTATGCGGCGGCAATGGCGAAGTACAACGATTACGTGAAGTCGCTTGCCGGCATGAACATCGACGGCGCCAAACCCGTTACGCCGTAGGTGGGATTTGTACTCGCGTTGTTGCTGGCGGTGCTCCCCGCGCCGCCGCAGCACGCGGACTTCGATCACTACACGTTTGCATTGACGTGGCAGCCCGGCATGTGCGAGACCGGCGAGGCGCACTGCCTAGCCGATCAGCCGAAGTCGCCGCTGATCGGCTTGCACGGACTCTGGGCATCGCTGCCGCATGACCTTGCAGCCCAAGACGTCGTCGATCAGCAATGGTGGTCGAAAGGCTGCGATTTCTACCACCATAGCAGCGATCCACCGGCGCTCGACGCGCCGTTGCTGGCGCAACTTCGAGCCGTCATGCCCCATTTCGAACATGACCTGCTGACGCACGAGTACGATAAGCACGTGCAGTGCTTCGGATTCGATCCGGCGCAATTTTTCGCGACCGAACTGCGCATGCGCCAGGCCGTCGCGTCGAGCGCATTTGGATCGTACCTGGAGGCGCAGGCCGGGCACGACGTGTCGCACGCCGCGGTCCTTGCGCAGTTCGCCGCTTCCTTTGCGACCGATCATCCGACCGCGCTGCAATTACAGTGCGCGAAGAACGATGCGGGACAGTTTGTGCTCACTCAGTTCTGGATCACGATTCATACGGATCAAATCGACGCGTTTCCCAAACCGGCGTCGTTGATGGCGACGCCGACGAATCAGGATACGTGTCCGGCGACGTTTCGCATTCCTGCGTGGTGAGCGTGAAGTTCATTATTGCTCTCGCTATCGCGGTGATCGCCGCAACGACGCCGGCGTTGGCCAGCCGTATGGTCTACGTCGAGATCCCAAGCGATCGGCTGAGCGCGTTCTGGAAGACGCCGATGACGCTGCGCGCTGACGTGCTGCTGCCGGATTCTTACGATAAGGAGCCCGCGCGTCGCTATCCGGTACTCTATTGGTTTTTCGGTTACGGCGGCAACTTCGATCGGCTCGCACGCGAGTCGTGGGGTGACTGGATGCGCGCGTTCGCGGCCGCTCATGACACGATCGTGGTGTTCCCCGACCCGATGTTGCAGTATGTCTACACTGAGTTTGCGGACTCGGCCAATAGCGGACCGTGGGGCGCGGCGTTCACGACCGAATTTGTGCCGTCCATCGATAAGACGTTTCGCACTAATGGACGTTATCTCGGGGGACATTCGTCGGGCGGATGGGCGGCGCTATGGCTGCAGACGACCTATCCCGGCCTCTTCGCCGGCGCATGGTCCTACGCGCCGGACCCGGTCGATTTTCACGATTTTACGGGTCCTGATCTGACCGCGACGCCACCCGGCAATTTTTACGGACCCAACTCGTCAGAGTCATACGTCATGCATCTGCCCCGACGAGCCGTGACGCTGCGCGAAATGGCGCAGGGCGACGGCGGTTCGATCTGGGTCGCGCAGTTCATGTCATTCGAAGCGGTCTTCAGTCCCAAGGGAAGCGACGGTTATCCTGAGCAGCTGTTCGACCGCAAAACCGGCGCGATCGATTCGGCTGTTGCGACGTACTGGGAGGCGCACTACGATATCGCTGCATTGATGAAGGCGCGGTGGGCGCAGATCGGTCCGTCATTACGGGGTANNGGAGCTCGATACGCTACAGGCAGACGCCGAATGCACGTTCCTCGGTGGCGCCGACCATTGGACGATTCTCGACCACGACGGCGGCTACGAGCATCACGTCATCGACGAAATTTTCTTGACCATCCCCGGATGATTGGGTGAGCCGCCGTCGCTAAACCGGACGGCAACGAGATTCTGTGACGGAATCACGTACAGGCCCTGACCACCGGAGCCGCTCGC
>PMUE01000278.1 GCA_003167055.1 Vulcanimicrobiota bacterium
CGTTTATTCTCTCGCTCATCCTCTACGCCGCCGTCTTCGGCTGGCGCATCGGCCTCGTGCTGGTACTGCTCATCGCTGCGCACGAGCTCGGGCACTATTTCGCCTACCGCGCCTACGGCCTACCCGTGCACGCGCCGGTCTTCGTCCCGTTTCTCGGCGCCTACACTGCCGGCGCGATCGCACCCGATCTCGAGGCCGACGCCTATATCGCGCTGGCCGGCCCGCTCACCGGCCTCGTGCTCACCGGAGTGTGCTACGAGTTGGGATTAGCCACCGGCGATCACTTTTGGCTCGCCTGCGCGTACCTCGGCGCGTTTTTGAATCTCTTCAATATGATTCCCGTGCTCCCGTTCGATGGCGGACGCGTCATCGGCGCGATTTGGCCGCCATTGTGGATTGCGGGCGCCGTGCTGTTCGTTGCGGCCGCGTGGTGGCTCGGCGTGCCGATCATCTTCGTCTTGATAATCGCGCTGCTCGGACTGCCGGCGATGATCGCGGCATTCCGCGGCCACGTCGATCCCCGCGCCGCGGCGATGGGCAATGCGGCTCGCGTGCGGGTGGGCGTGTGGTATCTTGCTACGATCATCGGGTTGATCTATTTCGTCGGTCAATCCCACGTCGTGACAGGCGCGCACATGCTATGAGCGATCAACCGCCGGATTTTGCGATGCAGCGCGCGGTCGAGATTCTCGCGAGCATCTACGAGCGTAATCAAAAGCTGCAGAATGCGCCGCCGCCACCGGCGGACAAACCGATTCTGATGTTCAGCGAGAAGCTCGCGCTCGACGTGAACGCCACCTCGCGCAAAGATGTGGAGAAGCAGCTTGGCATCGCTTTTAAGTATCCGGCTCCCGGATGGCACACCTACGGCGTGCGCGGGCGCGACGGTGAGCGCTTGCTCTTGAGTCTCTTCTATTCGAAACAGCAGCTCGCCTCAGCCGAACTCTATCTTCCCAAAGTCGATCGCGCACCCAAACTCGAACCGCAGGACGCGCACTTCCGCTTCGTTCCGGGGGAGATCGAGGTCGGCATGCAGATCACGGCGCTTCCCGAGCATTTCGGCCGCATGGCCGGGATGCCGACGCGCCTCGGCCCCTATGAGGAGATGTTCGAGGCGCGCTTTCCCGGCGGCGCCGCGTACGCGATCGGCAACGCCGGCATCATCGAACGCCTCGCACTGTACACCCTAAGAGACTAATGTGGATATTTGACCGAGCTCAGATATCCACGTTCATCATATCGTCAAACGGCGTCACCGAATTCGGATGGAAGCCTTTGAGGTCGTTGTTGTACACGTAGATTTCTTGAACGCCGTAAAGAACGATCTCCGGCAGATCTTTGGCGAACTGCTCGAAGACGACGCGATCATCGGCATTGCGCTGCGCCTGATCGTAGTCGGAAAAGACCTTTTGCATCGCGGCGTTCGCGGTTGGATTGCACCAGTGCACGTCGTTCTGACCGTTCGGCGGGATCTGATCGCAGGCGAAGACGAACGAAAAATCGCCGATCGGGTCGTCGCTCCACTGGAAGAGAATGACGTCCCACTTCCCGGTATAGACGATGCCCCCGTCGCCAGGCGGCGCAAAGAGTATCGCAGCCGGATACCGGCGCACTTGGATCCCGACGCCGACCTGTTGCCACGTGGAACGGAAGAACTCGATCTGGTTGTCGACGTTGGGTGTGCCGGTCGACGTTGCGAACAAGAGATTGAGCTTGGTCCCGTTCTTCTCGCGAATCCCGTCCGGGCCGCGCTTCCATCCGGCGGCGTCGAGCATCGCGTTGGCTTTGGCAATGTTGAACGCGACGGACGGAATGTTCGGGTCGTAGTACGGCGCGCTTTTCGGAGCCGGGCCTTCCTGTAGGCTCTGGATCCCGTGCTGGAACTTTTGATTCAGCGTCACGCGGTCGGTCGCAAGCTCGATCGCATGACGCACAACCGGATCAGCAAAGACGGGATGCGAAAGGTTGAAATCGATGTGCCCCCAGCGATAGGCGTCGTTATGCATGACGCCGTAGCCGCTAAGCTTCGTGACGCGATCGTAGTACGCACCGGGCACGTCAAGCCACATGTCAAGCTCGTGTGCCTGGAGCGTGGTCAGAACCGTATCGCGATTCGGGATGATGTCGAAGTCAACTTCCTGGAGCTTCGGGTGACCGCGGAAGTAATAAGGATTGGGAATCATCACGATCTTCTGTGCGCGCTCCCATTCTTTATACTTAAACGGCCCGGCGCCGACCGGGAGCGCGTTGAACGGCACGTTGTTGAGGTTGGGATATTGCGCGAGCAAATGCTTGGGGAGGATCGACGTGTTGCCGCCGACGCTCGAGCAGAACGTGACGACGAACGGCGAGTACGGCTTCCTCAGATGAAAGGTGACCGTGTACTTATCGGGTTCGTCGACTTTAGTGATGAGATCCCAGCCGGCCCGGCTGGTGACGTTGTTCGCCGGATTCATCACCGCGTGATAGGTGAAGACGACGTCGTCGGCATTGAGCGGAGCCCCGTCCGACCACTTCAAGCCCTTGCGCAGGTGATAGGTGATCGCGAGTCCGTCTTGACTGATGCCGCTGTTGGCCTTGGTCGGCACCGCGGTCGCCAGCTCAGGATAGGGAAGGTTGTGCGCGTTCCACTTGGTCAGCCACGCCGCGGTCATCGACGACATGTAGCTGACCGTGAGTTGTTGACTGAGCAACGGGTTGAGCGAATTGATGTCTTCGGCATTAGCGTAGCGCAAGGTGTGCGGCACGGTCCAGGAGTTCGTGCGTCCGCCTTCCACGCCGGTCGGCGCGGATTTCGAACACGCACTCAATGCCACCACCCCCGCGAGCAGCGCTACCGCAAGACGCCTCATATGCTGTACTCCCATGGATTCCAGAACGGTGAGATCACGGGCGACGGATCGAAACCTTGCAAATCGGTATTATAGACGTAAGGCAACTTGCGAAAGCCGATGATAATCGTCGGCACGTCGATTGCCAACTGCTGCTGGAAGACGACGTAGTCGGTCTTGCGCTTGGACTGATCGACGGTGCCCAGCGCGTCTTCGAGTGCTTTGGTGGCGATCGGATTCACCCAAAAGAGTGAGTTCTGCCCGCGCGGCGCAAGGTTGTTTGCCGAGTAGAGCGGGTCGAGATCCGGATCGGCGGCGCCAAACCAGGCAAACGTCGCAACATCGTAGTGTCCGCCTTCGAGCGTTCCCTCGTTGCCATTGGCAAACATCTGGGCGGTGGGATAGTTCTTCACGTCGGCCTGCACGCCGACGTCATGCCATTCGCGTTGCAGCAGCGCTTGCAGCGCTTTGCCGATCGTCGATTCAGTCTGCGTGCTAAGATTGAACTCGAGTCGCTGGCCGTTTTTCACGCGCACGCCGTCGGGACCAACGCGCCAGCCGTCGGCATCGAGCAGCGCCTTCGCCTTGACCGGATTGAACGGGTAGTGCACCGTGTCGGTGGTGTAGCCCCACGATTGCGGCGGTTCCGGGCTGTCCGACGGTGTGTCGGCACCGTGCATGATCTTGGCGATGATCTCCGGGCGGTTGGTCGCGTACGCTAGCGCGCGCCGAACTTGCAGATCCGAAAGAATTGGATTATGCAGATTGAAGTCGATGTGATCGTAGACGTACGAATCGACGGCGATCGCTTTCAATCCCGAGTTAGCCTGCGCGGCCAACGTCTGATAACGCGGCCAGTTGATCGGCGTGCCGCGCGCGAGTAAGTCGATTGCGTGCGTCTGCACTTGCGTTTCGAGCGTGTTCTCGTCGGGCTCGTAGTAGAAGTCAACCTCGTTGAGCTTCGGCTTGCCGAGAAAATAGTTCGGGTTCGCGGCGAGCCGCACAACTGTCCCGCGTTCCCACTGAATGACCCGGAACGGTCCACTGCCGATCGGCATCGCGTTGTAGGGCGCGGTGTTTTGCGTGCCGGCCGCGAGGGACGCCGACAACGCGTGCTTCGGCAGAATCGGCGCGTTGCTATTGACGCCCCAGAGCTGCTGTAAGAACGGCGCGTAAAGCCGCTTCATGTGAATCACGGCGACATACTCGTTGTGACAATCGATCGACCCGATATCGCGAAATCCGTCGGTGACCGCCACGTTGGTCCTCGGATTCATCACGTACTGCCAGGTGAATTTTAGATCCTCGCAGGTGAGCGGCTTCCCGTCTTGCCACTTGATGTCCGATCGCAGTTTGTACATAAGCGTGNNAAGCGTGCGCCCGTCTTTGCTCACGTCGCCGTTGGCAATGGTTGGAATCTCACGCAAGGCATCGGGAACTGGACGGCCCGCGCCGTCGTAGCGTATCGCCCATGAGTAGACAAACATCGCGACGTCGAGGCTTAGCGCGCTTCCGTCGAGCACCGGGTTGAGCGATTTGACGTCGTAGTTGGACCCGATGCGCAGCACGCCGGGGCGCGTCCACGGATGACGATCGCTCGCGTTCGTACCCTCGGTCCGCGAACACGCGTTCACATAGCACGTGACGAGCAAGAGCGCGAGCAGCGCGCGAATCGACCGTCGGATCAAGTGTTGTCGCCGCGCATCGATTCGGGATCGATGCCGTGAAGTGCGCAAAATTCCTGGTAGGCCGCGGGCATGATCTCCGAGGGTTTGATCTCGCTGCGCCCACCCCAAAACACATTGGTGTACGAAAACTCGAGACCGGCTTCGCGCAAATGCTCGTCGATGGCCGCCTTGTGCGCGAGCACGCGTTCTTTCTCCATGCCGTGCGCGACCGCCATCACGTTCACGTTGCGAAATTCCGGACCGCCCTCGCGCCAATACGCGT
>PMUE01000076.1:0-155 GCA_003167055.1 Vulcanimicrobiota bacterium
TTTACGAGATCGAAGACGATCTGCGCAAGGCGATGACGGGTATGCTCGCGCCGGTGGAACGCGAAGTCACGCTTGGCCACGCGGAAGTTCGCGAAGTCTTCAAGGTCAGCAAGGTCGGTACGATCGTTGGTTGCTACGTCAAGGACGGCAAGATC
>PMUE01000076.1:167-6056 GCA_003167055.1 Vulcanimicrobiota bacterium
CCGCGGAGTTGGTCACCGCGTGAAGTCGCAACGACTCGCGCGTATCGACCACGAGATCCAGCGCATCCTCGGCACACTGATCACACAAGAGCTGAAAGACCCGCGCTTGGGCTTCGTGACCGTCATGCATGTCGAAGTGACTGACGATCTGCGGCACTGCAAGGTCTTCGTTTCCGTGATCGGCGATCGCCACCAGGCGCGCCAATCACTCGATGCCCTGAACTCAGCCGCGCGCTTTTTGCGCGGCGAACTCGGGCATCGCATCGATCTGCGCCACACCCCCCAGCTCATCTTCGTCGAGGATCGCTCCACTGAACGGGCGATTGAATTGGCGAAGACCCTGCGTGAGGACGCGGAGCGGCACCAGGCTCCGGAGGTAGAGTGAATGATCGGAAACCAACTGCGTTCTTCGACCGAAGCCGAGGTCGTTGCCGAACTTCGGCGGCGGCCCGCTTTTGTGATGGTCAGTCACGTCAAACCTGACGGCGACACGTTGGGTGCCGGTTTGGCGCTGGGCCTTGCGCTCAAACGTCTGGGCAANNCGGGTTGCGTACTTCAATCAGGACCCCGTGCCACGCAATCTGCGCTTTCTTCCTGACGCAGAGTTCGTGTCGCGCGCGATTCCGTCCGATTTCCCACCGGATACGCTCTACGTCTTCGGCGACATGAGCGACCCTGCGCGCGCCGGCGAATTTTTGCCCAAGGTTGATCGCGCGAATATGCTCGATATCGATCATCATCTCGGCAACGCGCATTTCGGTGCGCTGAACTATGTGATCCCGAGCGAGACCTCGACCGGCACGGCAGTTATGCGGCTCTTCCGCGAGATGGATACGCCGATCGATGCCAAGATCGCAACCTGTATCCTGACCACGATCATGACCGACACGGGCGGCTTCATGCACTCGAACACGACGTCCGAGACGCTCGAGCTTGCCGCGGAGCTGATGCCCGCCGGCGCTGACAAAGAGCAAATCACCGAGGAGATCTTCGGCAACAAGCGCGTGGCCGCGACGCGGTTACTCGGCCGGATCATCGACGAGATGCAGTTCGTGCACGACGGGAAATACTGTTACTCGCACGTGGATGACGCGATGCTCAAGCAAACCGGTGCCGATGGCGAAGACACCGAGGACATCGTCAACGTACTGCGCGGGCAAGAGGGCGTGGAAGTCGCGGCGCTATTCAAGGCCTACGACGGTGATCCNNCGCGACGCGTGAACGTGCAAGCAGCGGCCGCGCGGTTAGGCGGCGGCGGCCATTTCCGCGCGTCGGGGCTGACCCTGCACGGCTCGTTGAACGAGGCGTACGCCGCCGTCGACGCGGCGCTCACGGCCGAAGGATTATAAAGACCTTGGCGTTGTGGTAATAGGCTTCGTCAACGTTTTCAAACCCGCGGGTTACACCTCAGCGCAGATCGTTGCGCGCGTTAAGCGAATCTACGGTGTCTACGGTCGCGACCGCAAAATCGCCGCCGGCCACTTAGGCACGCTCGATCCCCAAGCCGCCGGCGTGCTGCCGGTCGCGATCGGAAAAGCCACGCGACTCATTCCGCTGCTCGAAGATCAACGCAAAGCCTACACCGCGTTGCTGGTCCTCGGCCGATCCACCACAACGCAGGACGCACTCGGAGAAACGGTGGCGCGGGGCGATCTGCCCGAGCACTGGGAACGCAAGCTCGAAGATGTGCTGCCGCGCTTCATCGGCAAGCTTACGCAAGTTCCGCCGATGTTTTCCGCGCTGCATCACGAGGGCAAGCGGCTCTACGAGCTCGCGCGCGAGGGAAAATCCGTCGAGCGTAAAGCGCGCGGCGTCACGATCTATGGGCTCTCGTTGCTTGGCAGCGAAGCACCGAATAGAGCGCGCATTCACGTAGCGTGCAGCGAAGGCACGTACGTGCGCACGCTGTGCGAGGATCTCGGCGCGGCAATCGGTGTTCCCGCCTATATGGGGGCACTGGTGCGCGAAGCTTCGGGCCCGTTCGTCCTCTACGAATCGCGGACGCTGGAAGAAATTGCCAATGATCCGCAAGGCAGCGTCACGCCTCCCGAACACATCATTCCCTTTCCGACGATCGTCCTCGACCTGCGCGGCTCGGCCGATTTTCGCGCCGGCCGCGTTGTCCCGCTCCCTCAGGGTGCGCCGGCATCACGTGTCTTCGTTCGCGATCACTCACGTACACTGGTTGGGGTCGGGGAAGCGCACGGCGCGCTCTTGGCGCCGCGCAAGGTTTTCGTGTGAACATCCATCACCAGCTCTTTCGCGAGAATGATCGGCCGCTCGTTCTGGCGATTGGGTTTTTTGATGGGATGCATCGTGGACATCAAGAGATTGCCAAGGCCGCTCGCCGGATGCGCAAACCGGGGTTTCGCGTCGGGGTACTGACCTTTGCGAATCATCCGGCTGAATTCTTGCGGCCGGGAACGCAGCCGCCGATGATTACGACAACCGCGGAACGCGTCGATCTGTTCGCGCAAGCCGGGTTTGAGGAGTGCTTTCTCATCCCGTTCGACGAGTCGATCGCGAAGCTAACGCCGCAGGCATTTCTCGAGAAGCTTACGGCGATGGGCGTCGCGGGAGCGGCGGTCGGCGCCAACTTTCGCTTCGGTCACAAGCGCGCTGGAGATGCGGCACTGATGGATGCCTACTTTGCCGAGCGCAACCTCCCGTTCGCGGCGCTCGAGAACGTTGCCCACGACGGTGAGCGCATCTCGAGTACGCGGATTCGCGCGCTGATCGCTGAAGGCAATCTCGAACTGGCCGATTATCTGTTGGGTCACAGCTACGAACTGCGGGGCGTGGTGGAAGTAGGCTTCGGGCGGGGCCACGATCTCGATTTTCCGACTGCAAACATTCACGTGCCGAACAAGTTATTGCCGAAGGATGGCGTCTACGCGGCAGTCGCGCGTCACGACGGACGCGATCACGCGGCGCTCGTCTCGGTTGGCACGAATCCGCAGTTTGGCGGACAACGGCGAACGATTGAAGCGTGGCTGCGCGACTTTCACGAAACGATCTATGGGCACGAACTGGCCCTGCGCGACCTGCGGTACCTGCGCGAACAGCGCCTGTTCGCATCGGTCGACGAGCTCGTGGCGCAAATGCGAAACGATTTGGAGGCGGTGGCGTATCCGAGTTATGGCTAAACGATTGATGGTTGCCGCGGCGGTGCTGCTGCTTGCGGCCTGCTCCAACGGCGGCGTGGGATCAACGGCGCGCATCGGTCAGGCTGCGCCCGACTGGAAGGACCCGCTGGTCAGCGGCGGCTCGCTGTCGATGGCGCAGCTGCGCGGCAAGCCGGTCTTTATGGACTTCTTTGCGACGTGGTGTCCGCCGTGTAACGACGAAGCGCCCGAAGTCAACAAGGCCTATAAAGAATATGCGCCGCAGGGATTGCAAGTGATCGGCGTCGACGTGGAAGAGAATGCGCAGAAAGCCAAGCAATTCGTCGACCAACACCAGCTTACATATCCGGCGGTGGTCGATACCGGCACGTTGAGCGATCTCTATTCGATCAACGGCATGCCGGTCGGCGTCTTCATCGACAAGAACGGCGTCATCCGTAGAATCGAAGTCGGCCAACTTTCAAGCGCCCAACTCAACGCTGACATCAAATCAATTCTTTAGTCGCAGTCGCTGCCGAAAACTGGTCCGAATGGATCAGGGATAAGCGGAGGTCTCGAGAAAACCGCCCTTAGGGGCGACTGTTCAATCCTGGATCTCGCTGAGCAGGGAGGATTAGATGCCCGACCCTGAAGTTGACAAGAAGGCGAATGCAAAGGTGCCGGTTGAGGGCACCCTTTCCGTCTTTGCGGGTTCCATCTTAGCAAACGCGCGTGACGCAGCCTTCGTCGCTGCGATTTTCCTGTATTTTGCGGGGTTCACGTATCGTTACATGTATCGCGAGACTTGGGGTATCACATCCCCCGATGACGGCACGCCGTTCTACAACTATCTCGTATATTCGGTCTTTCCCATCTCATCTGCGTGGCTTCCCATCGCCGGCATCCTGGTGGTCACAGTCGCGACCGCATTCTTTTACGACCGTGCGCGTATGAAATGGGGGAACCTACCAAATCTCCGGCCATTGATCGCCGCGCTAGCGGTGATCGGACTGTTCATTGTACTAGATGGCGCTTCTCGATCTTCCGCCGTCGCGGCATTTGATCCGATACGCAGAGGACTTCTTCCCGGCGCGCACCTGCACTTTGCCGATGAGAAAAAAGCTCGCTCAGCTTATGGCGCCGATTTTATGCGTGACAATGACTCAAGTGCCGACGGTGGCGAAGCGCAGGGCGCCCTTACAATCGTTGAAGAGACCGCTGATATGTACTATGTATTGGACCAAGAGATTCCTAAGAGTGGACCTTTGGCTGACGGTGCGCTCTATCATATCCCAAAGAAAGATGTGGAGTACGTTGTGACCGACGTCGTCACACCCGGAGAGCCACATTGAGGACCGAGAAATGCAAAGAACTGCTTTGGTGATGCTTTCGCTGCTTTCAGCCTTGATCGGAGTCGGGAGCGTCCTCGCTGCAGAGCGCGTCAGCATCGGGGATACAGCAGAATTGTACCGGGAAGGGGCATCGAAACCGACACGCGGCATCCTCGTCGCGCGATCAGAGCTGGCTCCATGTGGAGCCCGGTCGCGTGCTGAAGACATACATTTCGATGCGCACGAAAGGGTGGAGAAGGCGAAGCGTCCGTGCCCCGGTCTACCGCTTAGTGTCGGGAACGTGGCCCCGTTTCTTTTCCAAGGCGCGTCTCTTGCGGATCTTAAGAAGCCGTCGACGTATTGGGCAAATCAGGAGCGGAGTCCAAATCCAAACTTTATCACAATACGCCCTTAGCCGGTTACGCTCGGGATGACAAGTGGCGGTTACGCTGCGTGGACGACGAGTGAGTCGCCGTCGAGGGTGACGGTAGCGGTGCCGCCGTCGCGGAGTTCGCCGCGCAGGATCGCGGTCGAAAGCGGCGTCGAGATGTAGTGCGACACGGTGCGTTGGACATAGCGCGCCCCGCTTCCGGCGCCGATCGAGACCTTGGCGAGGTAAGCCTTCGCGTCGTCGCTCAACTTGAGGTGCAAGTTGCGAGCACCCATCCGTTGCACGAGCGCGTCGACGTGGATCTCGACGATCGCCTCGATGTCGGCGAGTTGCAGCTCGTTGAAGCGTACGCGGTCGTCGATGCGATTGAGAAATTCCGGCCGCAGATAGTCGGTGACTTGGTCGTCCTCGAGATTCGTCGTGAGCACGATCAACGCGTGACGGAAATCGATCGGGCGTCCCTTCGCATCGGTCACCCGGCCGTCGTCGAGAATTTGCAGCAGCACGTTAGCGACATCGGGGTGCGCCTTCTCAAGTTCGTCAAAGAGAATCACACAGTACGGACGCCGCCGCACCGGCTCGGTCAATTGTCCGGGCTCATCATGACCGGAATATCCCGGTGGTGCGCCGAGTAAGCGCGACACGGTGTGCGCCTCGGTGAATTCCGAGAGGTCGATGCGCACCAGCGCTTCCTCCGTGCCGAAGAGCGCTGCCGCGAGCGCTTTGGCGAGTTCGGTTTTACCAACGCCGCTCGGCCCCGCAAACAGAAGACTTCCGAGCGGCTTGCGCGGATCGTGCAAGCCGGCGCGAGCGCGGCGAATTGCTTCGGAGACCTTGGCGATCGCGTGCGCCTGTCCGATCACCCGCCGCCCCAGCGTATCCTCGAGTTCGAGCAAGGCGTTAGCTTGCGACTCGGACAGCGTCTGCTGCGGAATGCCGGTCCATTTGGTGACGACCGCGGCGACATGTTCTGCGGTGACCGCGGGGTGATCGACGGCGCCCCGGTTGGTGAGCGCGACGTTGGCGGCGGCCTCGTCCATTAAATCGATTGCCTTGTCGGGCA
>PMUE01000209.1 GCA_003167055.1 Vulcanimicrobiota bacterium
TCAAGAACCTGCTCTCCAACGCGTTCAAGTTCACGAGCGACGGTTCGGTAACGCTGCACATCAGCGCCGAGCACGGACGCACGTTGCCGGTGGCAGGGCCGGCGGTGGGATTCGCCGTCCGCGATACCGGCATCGGCATCCCGCAAGAGAAATATCACGTCATCTTCGAAGCATTCCAACAAGCCGACATGGGCACGTCGCGCAAATTCGGTGGCACGGGCCTCGGTCTCTCGATCAGCCGCGAGATCGCTGCCTTGCTCGGCGGCGAGATCGCCGTCGAGAGCGAAGTCGGCATCGGCAGTACGTTCACGTTCTATCATCCGGCGCAGCGCGCGGTCGTCGCGCGCCCCGAGGGCGCAACGCACACCGCGCGGCCGCGCCCGATACCGTCGGCAACGTCGACTGTGCTCGACGATCGCTCGACGCTCGAAGCCGGGGATCGCACCTTGCTGATCGTCGAGGACGATCCGACCTTCGCACGGCTCATCATGAGCTTTGCGCGAGCGCGCGGCTTCCGCACGATCGTGGCGCACAACGGCGAAGAGGCGCTGGAACTCGCGAACCGGTTCGTGCCCGATGCGATCACCCTTGACATCGGGCTGCCCGACATGGACGGATGGAAGGTGCTCGAGACGCTGCGCGAGACGCATGTCACGGCGCACATTCCGGTCCATGTTCTCTCGGGCGGCGAACAGCAGCAACGCGCGCTGGACGCCGGTGCGGTTGCGCACCTGCAGAAACCGATCTCCGAAGAGGCACTCGTCGACGCCTTCGACCGGCTGCTCGGCTTTGCGCAGAGCCGCTGCAAGAACGTGCTGGTCGTCGAAGACGACGTCGTCCAACTCAACGCGATGGTCAACCTGATCAGCACGGGCGAGATTCAAGTCACCGCAGTCTCATCGGCCGACGCAGCCCTCAGTGCGGCGCGTCGTCAATCGTTCGACTGCATCGTGATCGATCTTGGGCTGCCGGATATGAGCGGTGAGGAACTCATCGATCGCCTGCGAGCGTCCGGAACGACCGCCAACGTGCCGATCATCGTCTACACCGGCCGCGACCTCACGCGGGATGAAGAGGCAAGCCTGCGCCGTCTGTCCTCGACGATCATCGTCAAAGACGGATTCGCGCCGGAACGGCTCATCGACGAGCTCAACTTCTTCCTCCATCGCGTCGAAGCCGATCTTGCCCCCGCCAAGCGGCATGTCTCCGACGATTCGAACGGCACGTTGCAAAACAAGCGGGTCCTGATCGTCGACGACGACGCTCGCAATATTTTTGCTCTCGAAGCGGCGCTCCGCGGCTACGGCATGGAGACGATCAGCGCCGATAGCGGGTTGACCGGCATCGAGATTCTCCGAGACAGCGACGACATCGACATCGTGCTGATGGACATCATGATGCCNNACCGCCAAGGCGATGAAAGGCGATCGCGAAGCGTGCATCGCCGCCGGCGCCTCAGAATACGTGAGCAAACCTGTCGACGTCGATCAATTGACGTCATTGCTCAAGCTATGGTTGAACAGGTAACGCCCGAGGGGGCCAGCGTCGCGCTGAATTTGCGGCGCGACGATCTTCCGGACATCGAGTTGCAATTGCTGCTCGACGCGTTGTTGCGCTACGGCGCGTGTGACTTCCGTGGCTTTAACCAAGCCGTGTTGCGGCGCCGCATCGCCGACGCAATGCGTGCCGAAGGCTTGGCAACCATTTCCGGTCTCCAGGAGCGCTTGCTGCACGACGAACGCGCCTTCGCGTCATTTGTTTCGTCGATACGCGGCAGCGCATCGGCGCTCTTTGCCGACCCCGGATTGTTCCGCTCGTTCGGCACGAACGTCATCCCGCTGTTGCGAACGTACTCGTTCATTCGCATCTGGGTGCCGGGCGCGGGGCCCGGTTCGGATGCGTACGCGATCGCCGCGTTGCTCGACGAGGCCGGCATTCTCGAACGCACGGTGGTGTACGCGACGTTCGTCAATGACGCGTCGGTTGCGATCGCGAAATCCGGTCTCTCTCGCCACGCCGGGCGCTCGAACCTCGAGGCGAGCGCGCGGCTGGCCGGACTGGAAGCGCCGCTCGCAAACTACTTCGATCTCGACGAATCGTTCGTTAGTCCAAACGAACGGCTGCGCGAGAGCGTGATGTTCGCGCGGCACAATCCCGCTTCGGACGCCTCGATCAACGAATTCCATGCCATCGTCGCGCGCGGGTTCCTTCCGCTCCTCAACGGCGCCGTGCAATACCGATTGCACTCGCTGCTCTTCGAAAGCCTCACGCACCTCGGCTTTCTGGCTCTCGGCAACGGCGAGAGTATCGCGCACAGCGCGCACGAGGGCGCATTTCGGCAGGTCTCACAGGACCAGCCGATTTTCCGACGCCTGCGCTAGCGCGCCGCGCGCTCCACGCGCCTTTACCCGTTCAGTGAGCGCTGACCGATAACGCGGCCTAACGGTGGCGTCGTGTCGGGACCCCGGCCCCAAACGCCGTTGAAGCTGTTGTTATCGCCGTTGAACCAGAACGAGAACCAGCCGGACTGGCCGCCGCCGCTCCACGTCGCGCGAACCTTGTCTTTGTCGCGAAACTTTCCGTTGAAGACCACGGCGCCGGCGTGGCAGACCACCGTCGGGCCGGATTGCGAGCAGCGCATACGTCCAACGAATGCATTCGGTCCTCCGGCGCCGGTGATGTTCCACGTTCCGGCGGCGGTAATCGGCGATGGCGGCAGCACTTTGTTGCCGACGAACGATCCGTTTGCGGGACGCCCGTTGTAGCCCCATGTTCCGTTGAAGCTGTGACCGTTTGCGCTCACGTACACCGTGAGCCAGCCCGCACCGCCCGGACCATGCCACTTACCGTTGATCTTTCCGTCGCTGACGAACTCGCCGGTGAATCCATTGCCGCTCGATGCGCTCGTGCCGACGATGCCGTTCCCCGACTGCGTCATGGTTATGGTCGTGGTCGTCCCGCCGTTGAGTCCGGTCTGTTGAACTCTCCAGGTTCCGGTAACATTTGGGGGAGCCATTTGGGCGAACGCACCCGCGAACGTCGCGACCGCAAAAATGCATGTATAAACGAGAGTAAGACGTTTCATTGATAACCCTTTCTCCGACACAAGAACGCGGCGCTCGAAGACGCCGCGTTCCCAGTGCGTGCGCGCAAGCGCGCGCACTCTAGTAGTTCATGTACGCGCCGAGGCCGATGTAGAGCGCGTTGTTGGTGTAACCCGGCGTCACGGAGTTCGCCTTCGCGTTCCCGCGATTGCCCATGTAACCGACTTCGAAGAAGATCGGCTTCAAGAACGTCCAGGTGAGACCAACCTTGTAGGTCTGCAGCGAGTACTGCATCGGCAACGACTGACCGAATCCCGAATACGTGCCTCGAATATTCGGATACTCGTAATAGCTACCGTAGTACGAGATCGTACTATCGAGGTCGGGCAGCTTCTCGGCACCGTAGCCGATGCCGGTGAAGTTCGGATAGCCGTAGTTTCCGGCATTGAACTCCCACCCAATACCGATGTACACGCGCGGACTGAAGATCCGGTAGCCCAGATGTACTTCGTTGTAGGTGTCGCGCGCGGTGAATCCCGGCACAGCGGTCGAACCGTTGTTGCCGACCACGGTCACGAAGCAGTCGCTGGTCGGAATGGTGATGTTGATACAACCATGCGGGTAGCGATACTGCGAGTAATCGTAGCCAACCATGAAGTGATCGAATTCGGCGGCGCCGCGGGCGAACCACGAACCAGTCGTGCGATTGCCCGGACTGAATTCGTTGTACGTCTTACCCGAGAGGAAGTAGTCGCCGGCGATGAAGGCCTCGTTCGCGGGTTTAACGATCGGTGCCGGTGTAGGCGTCGGAGCCGGTGTTGCAGGCGGTGGCGGCGGCGGCGGGTTCGTTGCCGGCGGCGGCGGCGGCGTGGCCGGAATGTAACGCACCACTACGATGCGGCGATCCGGGACCCACTGCACGTAGGCGCCCATGCCCTCGGAGATCACGCGAATAGGGACGACGACCACGCCTTGATAGATCTCCGGCGGCACGTCGAGCGGACGCTTCTCACCGTTGATCGTCACTTCGGGAACGCCGACCGTGACGTCCACTTCGGATCCCGGCTTCGTCACGTGGACGGTCTTGCTGCCGGCATCGTAGGTGACGGTTGCGCCGGTCTGCTCGAACATCGAACGCAGCGGAACGAGTATCGTGTCGCCTCGCACGAGCGCCGCTAGCACGCGACCCTGCTTGAGCGTATCAGGCGCGGCATAGACGTGATGATCGTTGAAGAAAATCGGTACTTCTTGCTGAGGATTGGCTTGCGCCACCGTTGTTGATGAAGACGCGACCACTGCGCTAAGGATCAGGTGTAACATTCGAGAAACCTCTCCAAGGAAACGCGCATACAGGGCCAGTGTACAGGATTGGCAGCGCCGATCTTTACCCAGAATCGCCGTCTTTGGATTGGTCGTGCCGAAGCTGCGTTCGCCTGTCGATGGCGGCGGCCAGTGGTTGCAGCACCCCGTTAAAAAGGACGATGCTGACCGCGCCGGCGAGCGCTTGCCTCCAGAAGCCGAACCCGGCCAAGGCACCCACCGCAGCGGTAGCCCACATCGTCGCTGCGGTGTTGAGCCCGACCACGGTGAGTCCTGAGCGCAGGATCGCGCCGCCGGCGATGAATCCGACACCGGTGACGATACCGGCGGCGATGCGCGTCGTGTCCCCCGCATCGAGCGTATCGTCGAGCAATGCAAACATCGCCGCGCCGATCGAAACCAAGCTGCTGGTGTGCAATCCAACGCCGCGCTGCCGCCATTGCCGCTCGAAACCGATCACCACGCCCAACACCGCGGCAATCGCGAGCCGTACGATGAACTCTACTGCGCTTACCTGCGGCGATTTCATAAGACCGGCAGTCCGATCAGCCGCACGACGCCGTAGATCAGCGCCACGATACCGAGACCTACGATGATTGCATGTCGCGGGAAGACCATTTTCGTG
The DNA here is from genome assembly GCA_003167055.1 of Vulcanimicrobiota bacterium. GTDB lineage: Bacteria > Vulcanimicrobiota > Vulcanimicrobiia > Vulcanimicrobiales > Vulcanimicrobiaceae > Aquilonibacter > Aquilonibacter stordalenmirensis. The sequence continues at coordinate 4,990 of PMUE01000209.1, forward strand.
CTTATCCCGGCAAGAAACGACACCGCGGCAAAGATGATCGTGAGGAGCGAGAAATCGTCGGCGTGACGATGCGCCGTTTGCGCGGCATCGAAGTCCGCCGACGCCGCCTGCTCGTCGCGCTGCTCCGTTGTCCGCATGTCTTGCCCATATCGCGGCAAGGCGAACGGCGAGAGCGGCGCCTTCGGGTTCGTGAACGGCTTGGTTGCGAGCCACGCGTCGAGCACTTTATGCATCTCCTTAGGGAAGCGCCGATAGATGAACTGCGCCTCTCGTTGATCGCCGGCGTTGAGCGCGTCAATATACTTAAGGAAGAGGGCGACGTTGATCGCGGTCAGCGCGTCGGCTTTGCCGATGGTTTCCGAGGCGAGGAAATGTTGGGCGTTCGCGAGACTGTACAGGCGTGATTGTTCGCCATCCCATCGCCCGGCTTGGTAGCCGCACACCGCCGACAATACGGCCGCTACGGAGATGAGCGCGAGCGAGGCGAAGTCGACGAATCGGTCAACCGCGGCGTGATCGGACATACGTTCCCCTCGTGAAAATTTCGGGATAGACGCCCCACCGATCGGATGCTACGCTGGCGGCGCCATGACACCGCCGATCATTTCGGAGTTTGGATTTTCCAAACTTCACCTCATCGATTATATTTCGCTGGTCGCTGCGACGACCAATGCGTTCAACGGTGCGCTGCTCGCGCGTCGCCCGGATCACTACCGGCACTTCACGGTAGCAGGCATTATCATCTTGGCCTACGCCGGCGGTATCGGCGGCGGTATCGTGCGCGACGTTCTGGTCAATAAAATTCCGTCGCCGCTGATCAATCCGTGGTATTTGATTCTCTGCCTTGCGGCGGCAGTGCTCGCGCTGGTGGTCGACTACTACAGCGCGCAGCGCTTCAAGGACGGACTCTTTCAGTTCATGACGGCGTTTACGCTGCCGTGGTATGCGATCGTCGGCGCGCAAGCCGCGCTGACCGCGCATCTCGGCTATCTGGCGGCGGTGATCATCGGCATCATCGCGACGACGGCCGGGCGTTGGATCATCGACGGTGCGTGCCTCGTCGTGCCCAAACAACTGGTCCGCGGCGAATTCTTCATTACGTCTGCGGCGCTGGCCGGCATTGCATACGTCGTCTGTCAACAAGTCGGCTTCCCCGTGATCGCCTCGACCGCGATCGCGTTCTTGCTCGGCTTCGGATTCCGCCTGACCGCGCAAACCCTTGGCTGGGAAGAGTGGGAGCCGTGGGAACCCGCACCGCTTACTGAAGGTGAAAAAGCCCGCAAGAAGTTGGGTGAAGGTTTGCACGCCGAGTTCAAAGATTGATCGTTGCGCCGAGCGTAAGGCCGTTGAGTTCGAGTCCGCGCAGGCGCGCCGTGCTGGTTGTCTGATCGTAGAACAACTGCCGGTACATCAGTAATATATTTCCCCAGTGCTCGGCGTAGCCCAACCCGCCGTAGAATTGCGTGGTCGTCGTGTTGGCGTTTCCCCACCCGACGTCTTGGTAGAGGGGAATAAACCAGCGGCCGCCGAGGTTGACCTTGCCGCGAACGCCGACGAGCCAATCGGTGATCGTTTGCGATTCTGAATCCGAACCGGTAAGCGGGACAAGGTTGATCGGGCCGGTGAACGTCCAGTTCGCCGAGGTTCGCATACTTACGGAACGCACACCGGTAAAGACGATCGCCGTTCCGGCCTCACCATGGCCGACGACCAACCCCGGCTGCAACTCCCACATCGTCGTGTTCAGATGCCATCCTACCGCCGCAGTAACGGGTATCTGCACGTTGCCGGCGGGCCCGGTGATGGTGACGGTGTTCGCACCAGTCTGCGACATATTCAG